>NZ_JBFUMO010000835.1:0-1885 GCF_054049355.1 Roseateles sp. P5_E11
GATCCTGCACCAGGTGGTGGGCGGCAAGGCGCTGATGGCCTTCTGGTACCACTTCGCCATCCTGTTCGAGGCGCTGTTCATCCTGACCGCCGTGGACGCCGGCACGCGCGCCGGCCGCTTCATGCTGCAGGATCTGCTGGGCAGCTTTGTGCCGTCGCTCAAGCGCACCGAGAGCTGGGTGGCCAATTTCGTCGCCACCGGCCTGTGCGTGGCGGCCTGGGGCTACTTCCTCTACCAGGGTGTCGTCGATCCGCTGGGCGGCATCAACACCCTGTGGCCGCTGTTCGGCATCGCCAACCAGATGCTGGCCGCCGTCGCGCTGCTGCTGGGCACGGTCGTCATCTTCAAGATGAAGAAGGACCGCTACGCCTGGGTCACGGCGGTCCCGGCCGCCTGGCTGCTGGTGTGCACGATGACGGCCGGCTGGCTGAAGATCTTCGCGGCCGACCCCAAGCTCGGCTTCCTGGCTCACGCCGACAAATACGCTGCGGCGATTGCCGAGGGCAAGGTGCTGGCGCCGGCCAAGACGCTGGACGCGATGTCGCGGGTGGTTTTCAACGACAGGCTGGACGCGGCGCTGTGTGCGCTGTTCATGGGCGTCGTCATCAGCGTGCTGATCTACAGCGTCAAGGCCGTGCTGGCTGCGCGCCGCAGTGGTCGGGCGACAGCGCAGGAGACGGCCTTCGTGCTGCTGCCGGCGGGGCAACGTGCTTGAGCTTCGTGAACTGGCCCAGGCGGGTCGGTATCTGACGCAGAGCCTGCGCCTGATGGTGGGCGTGCCAGACTACGGCAGCTATCTCGCCCACCACCAGGCCACGCATCCGGATCGGGCTGCGATGAGCTATGAGGAGTTCTTCAGGGAGAGGCAGGCGGCGAGGTATTCGGCGCGGGTTGGGAAGTGCTGCTGAATGGGTTTGGTTGCTTTTGCCTCTGTCCTTTCGGCTTGTGTACATCGCGCCGGGAGTCCGCCCCGGCCGCCGGGACGGACTCCCGGCAATGCAGCGAACAAAACCGCTCTGCGAAAAAGCAACCCACCCTACAACGTCGTGCTCCGCTTCCTCGCCATCGGCGGATTCTTCGCAAAGTACCTCGCGATGCCCGAGGCCAACGCGTCCACCAGTTCGTCCTGATAGTCCGGATCGCGCAGCTTCTTCTCTTCCTCAGGGTTGGAGATGAAGGCCGTCTCCACCAGGATGCTGGGGATGTCCGGCGCCTTCAGCACCGCAAAACCCGCCTGCTCGACCTTGGCCTTGTGCAGCTTGCCGATCTTGCCGATCTGGCCCAGCACCTCGCCGCCGAGCTTGAGGCTGTCCTTGATCTGCGCCGTGGTGCTCATGTCGAGCAGGGCGCGCAACACGTTGGCGTCCTTGGTGGCGGCGCCGACGTTGACGCCGCCGACCATGTCGGCCGCGTTCTCGCGGTTGGCCATCCAGCGTGCGGCGGCACTCGTCGCGGCACCGTCGCTGAGCACGAACACCGAGGCACCGCGCGCCTGCGGCGTCAAGAAGGCGTCGGCATGGATGGACACGAACAGGTCGGCCTGCACGCGGCGCGCCTTGTGCACGCGGTCCTGCAGCGGCACAAAGAAGTCGGCGTCGCGTGTCATCAGCACGCGGATGTTCGGATTGGTCTGGAGCCGCTTGCGCAGCTTGAGGCCGACCGCCAGGACGACATCCTTCTCACGCAGGCCTGAGGGGCCGACGGCGCCGGGGTCTTCGCCGCCGTGGCCGGGGTCCAGCGCAATGATGATGAGGCGGTCGATCTTGGGCTCGACGGCAGGGGCGGGCACTGGTGCGGGTTTGGACGCGGCTTGCGCGGGCGGCGTCAGGGGTGCCGAGGCTGCCGGCGCTGGCGGACGCTCGATCTTCTGGATGAGGTCACCGAG
>NZ_JBFUMO010000836.1:0-1878 GCF_054049355.1 Roseateles sp. P5_E11
CCGCCACACCGGCCGGCCGCAAGACGACCAAGGGCCAGGACATCACCCACGCTCGCGCCGAGCGCACCAGCTTTGTCCTGAGTCGCGAGGGCCGCGTCGTCGCCACCGTCGGCGGCCTGGCGCCCGCGGCCAACGTGGCCGCCGCGCTTGCCGAGGTCGAACGCCTAGGCGGCCGCTGATCCCTTCCCCAACCACCCAYCACAACGATGAAACGACTCCTCATCATCACAGCCGCACTGCTCGCCAACACCGCCCAGGCCCAGCAGGCCCCCAAGCCCGAACAGCTCATCAAGTGGCGCCAGTCGGCCTACCAGGTCATCGGCTGGAACACCGGCCGCGTCAAGGCCAACGTCGACGGCACGTACAACAAGGACGACGTCATCCGCRCAGCCAACACGATTGCCGCGGTTGCCAACGGCGGCCTGCCCTCGCTGTTCCCGGCTTCCACCGAAACCGGCAAAGGCTGGCACGACACCTCCGTCAAGCCGACGCTCTTCAGCGACGCCGCCGGTGCCGCCGCCGCCCAGGCCGCCTTCGGCAAGGAAGCCAATGAGCTCGCGCGCGTCGCCCAGGGCGGCGACGTGGCCGCCATCAAGGCCCAGCTCGCCGCGCTGCAGAAGACCTGCAAGGCCTGCCACGACGACTACAGGAACTCCAACTGACCATGAAGACAACGCTCTCACTTGCCGCACTGCTGCTCGCCACCGGTGCCCAGGCCCAGACCCCACCGGCCAACGCCGCCAGCGCCCCTCCCCCGCCGCCATTCACGYTCTTCGTCACCAGTACTGGCGGCGGCAATGGCGCCAACTACGGTGGCCTGGAAGGTGCAGACGCGCACTGCCAGAAGCTCGCCGAAGGCGTGGGCAACCCCTACAAGACCTGGCGCGCCTACCTCAGCACGCAAGGCGCCGGCGCTGTCAACGCCCGCGACCGCATCGGCAAGGGCCCATGGACCAATGTGCGCGGCCAGGTCATCGCCCGCGACGTGGCTCACCTGCACGGCGACACGCTGGAGCAGGCCCAACTCGGCAGCAACCTGACCCGCAACACGGCACTCACCGAAAAGGGCGAGCGTCCCAAGGCCGCTGGCGACACGCCCAACGAGCACGACATCGTCACCGGCTCCACGCCCGAAGGCCGTGCCTTCCCCGAGGGTGCCGACAAGACCTGCCGCAACTACTCGTCGGGCGCCGAGGATGGCTCGGTGCAGCTCGGCCATTTCGATCGCACCGGCGGCGGCAATGCCTCCTGGAACTCCGCCCACGCCAGCCGCGGCTGCAGCCAGCCCAAGCTGGTGGCGACGGGTGGCGCGGGCCTGCTCTACTGCTTCGCGGCCAACTGAAGATGTAAAGGCCGGTGGCGCCCGCCATCGCCTTCTTCAATGGACCGACCGGTTCAGGGCAGGGAACTCAGCGCCTCGGCACGGGTCAGGTAAGCGCTGAAGATCCTGTAGAGGGTGCCGTCCGCCCGCATGGCCGCGACGGCATCCTGGATCTTGCGGGCGTCGCTTTCGCGGACCCTGGCCTTGGAAAGCGCGAAGCCCGCGGCGTAGTTGTCGTCCGGGAAGGCATCGATGACCGTGACCCGGCCCTCCAGCTTGCTGTCCGCAAGAATTCGCCCCCACACGACGGGCTCGGACAGGAAAGCCGCGTCACGACCCAGCGCGACGAGCCTGGCCGCCATGTTGGCGTCGGCGTACTCGTCCACCCGCCCCTGCTGGCGCAGCTTGGCGATCCACTGGTCCCACTGCGGGCCATGCCTGAATCCCTTGACGACCGCCAGGCGCAGTTCGCCGTGCTCGGTGAACGTCTCCAGCGTGGGCACCGGATAGGGCAGGCCTTCTCGAACCAGCAGCCGGTTGCGCCCGCTCATGTAGAT
>NZ_JBFUMO010000837.1:0-1866 GCF_054049355.1 Roseateles sp. P5_E11
GAGGTCAGCATCCCGCATTCGCCGAATAACTGGGCCAGCATGGATTGGGTCACGGTCCGTAAATAGTTCAGCCGCTAGAATGGCCCCAACCGCCGCGCTTCTCAGTCTTGCGCGGCGTTCTCTTTTCAGCCCCTGCACGCCGCCCGCCCTGCCCGAAGACTGGCGCCGCTCTCCGCGGCGCGGCAGGCGATGCGACCAGGCGTGCTCACTCCCCTACCGAATGAGTTTCGATTCTCTCGGCCTGGCAGCGCCGCTGCTCAAGGCCATTGCTGACGCTGGCTACACCACCCCCACCCCCATCCAGGCCCAGGCCATTCCCGCCGTCTTGAACGGTGGCGACCTGCTGGCAGGCGCCCAGACCGGCACCGGCAAGACCGCCGGCTTCACGCTGCCGCTGCTGCACCGCCTGTCCACCGGCGAAAAGCTGCTCAACAAGCGCGGCAAGATCGCCATCCGCGCCCTCGTGCTGACGCCCACCCGCGAACTGGCTGCCCAGGTCGAGGAAAGCGTGCAGACCTACGGCAAATACCTGCCGCTCAAGAGCATGGTCATGTTCGGCGGCGTCGGCATGCAACCGCAGATCAACAAGCTGCGCGACGGCGTCGACATCCTCGTCGCCACGCCCGGCCGCCTGCTGGATCACGCGCAGCAAGGCACGCTGGACCTGTCGCAAGTACAGATCCTGGTGCTCGACGAAGCCGACCGCATGCTCGACATGGGCTTCGTGCACGACATCAAGAAGGTGCTGGCCCTGCTGCCCGCCAAGAAGCAGTCGCTGCTGTTCAGCGCCACCTTCAGCGACGAGATCAAGAACCTCGCCGACCGTCTGCTCAACGCCCCGGCGCTGATCGAAGTGGCCCGCCGCAACCAGACCGCCGAAGCCATCGTGCAGAAGGTCCATCCGGTCGGCCGCGAGCGCAAGAAGGAGCTGCTGGTTCACCTGATCAAGGGCGGCGTGAGCGGTGAGCCCTGGCAGCAGGTGCTGATCTTCACGCGCATGAAGCACGGCGCCAACCGCCTGACCGACTACCTGAACGACCAGGGCATCAGCGCCATGGCCATTCACGGCAACAAGAGCCAGGGTGCGCGCACCAAGGCGCTGGCCGACTTCAAGACTGGCGACCTGACCTGCCTGGTGGCGACCGACATCGCCGCCCGCGGCATCGACATCGACCAGTTGCCCCACGTCGTCAACTTCGAGCTGCCCAACGTGGCCGAAGACTATGTGCACCGCATCGGCCGCACCGGCCGCGCCGGCGCCACCGGTGAGGCGGTCAGCCTGGTCTGTGTCGACGAGAACGGCTTTCTGAAGGAAATCGAGCGCCTCATCAAGCGCGAGATCCCCCGGGAAATCGTGCCGGGCTTCGCGCCCGACCCCAACGAGCGCGCCGAGCCCATCGTGCTGGGCCGCACCGTGCTGAACCCCAACGGCAGCCGGGGCCGCAACCCCAACCCGCCGGCTGGCGCCAATGGCCGTGGCAACGGCGGCCGCGGTGGTCGCCCTGGTGGCGGTGGCGGTGGTGGTGGCCGTGGTGGCGACAGCCGTGGTGGTTCGCGCGACGGTGGCCGTGAAGGCCAGGGCCGCTCGGGCGGCAAGCCCGGTGGTCACACCGGCGTCGGTGGCGCCAAGACAGCAGCCAAGCCGCATGCCGAGCATGCACCTCGTGCAGCCGGCGCGCAGCCCGCGCGCGGCAACGCCGGTGGCGCCCCGCGCCACAACAACGGCCCGCGCCTGACGCAGCCCAAGCGCTGAGTCTCCAGCGCATTGCCAAGCGGCCCGCCCTGTGCGGGCCGTTTTCGCTTCTGGCGCTGATCTAATTCCACCCATGGCACGCCCCCCGCTCGACAACTCGCTCAAGTTCAACC
>NZ_JBFUMO010000838.1:0-1866 GCF_054049355.1 Roseateles sp. P5_E11
GCGACAACGGTCCCGACTACTCCGGCTCCTGCCAGATCGATGGTGTGGACTACTTCTTTGACTCATGGCTCAAGACCGCCGACAGCGGCCGGAAGTGGATGAGCTTCAGCTTCAAGAAGAAGGACAAGCAGGGAGCAGGCGCGCCGCAGCGCAACGAGCGGCCGAACGTGCAGCAGCGCACCAGCAACCGCCCTGGCTCTGCGGCCTCGTATGGCAGCGCCGGGCCCGACGACGACCGGGACATCCCGTTCTGAGGAGCCAGCCATGAGCAACCAGCACTCCGGCGACCTCACCGCCGCCATCCTTGCCGCAGCCAAGAGCCCGGCCGGCGCTCGCACTGACGGCATCCCCGGTTACTCGACGATCCAAGTTGGGCGCGTCATCCAAAAGCTGTGCGCTCGCGGCGAATTGTTCGTTGCCAAGATCAGCCACCGGCACGCGCGTTACTTCAACACCGAGGCTGCGGCCAAGGCGCTGACCGTGAAGCAGGCGACCGTCAGCATTCGCAAGCGCCTGGTGCCGCACACAGCCTGGGCTGATGTGCCGGCGTCGAACCTGGGCGAGATTGAGCCCACCGAGTGCCCGGCGTACGAGGACGCCCGATTCACTCCAGACCCCAAGGACACGAGCTGGAAGCTCTTCAGCGCCTGCCAGATTGGCGAGTACCCGTCGCCGAACTCGGCCTGGGCGGAGGCGGCCGCATCATGACAGTCGGCGCGCGCTTCTCCGGCTGCGAGTTGTTCGCCGCGCTGCTGAAGGCGGATTGCACCGTCGCGAGCCTCATCGAAGTCACGGGCCTGACAGAGAACAACGTCCGCGCGTGGCTGAAGGAAATGCGGGCCGCTGGCTTGGTCTACCTGCGGCGCGGCGAGAAGCGGTCGCGCGTCACGCAGGGCACGGCGCCCACGCTGCACTGCCTGCAGCCAAAGCCGTTCGAGCGGGCGGATTGGTCATGAGTCAAGACATCGCCGAGCAGCGGTTCGCCGAGCTAGAGGCTATCTCGACCGAGTACGCCCAGGCTCAGGCTTTGGCAGAGCACCTGGCCGAGTTCCGCAAGAGCAAGAAAGCCCAGCTCATGCGAGAGGCTGAGGTGTCGGGCAACAAGTCGTCGGCGGCCATCCAGGAGCGGGAGGCCTACGCCCATCCCGACTACATCGCCTTGCTCAAGGGCTTGCAGGCCGCGACCGAAAAGGCGCTGGCCCTGAAGTGGCGGCTTGAAATCACGCGCATGAAGTTCGAGTGGGCGCGGACCAAGGCGGCCAATCGTCGTGCCGAGATGAGCCTCAGATAGGAAACAACATGACCTCCGAGCAATTCGCCTACTGGTTCCAAGGCTTCGCAGAACTCAACTCCACGCCGCCCACTCAAGAGCAGTGGCAGAGCATCCGCGAGCACCTGGCCGCCGTGTTCAAGAAGGTGACGCCGCCAGTCGCGCCGGCCGTTAAGCCGCCGTCGGTCTTCGATCAGAAGCAGGATTTGGGCGACATCTTCAGGCGCGAGATGGAGAAGCGCGAGCGAGACAGGGCGAGTCCGTTTGCGTGGCCCCCGGAACCGAAATACACGCTGATCTGCTGATGCTAAAGCGCAGCCCCATCCAGCGCCGCACACCCCTGCGAGCCACCGCGCCGGCTAAGGCAGAGCTGCCCACATCTCGCTGCAAAGCGAAGGGATGCCGCGTCAAGTTCGTCAAGCTGTCCATGAATCACCGGGCCTGCTCTGTCGAGTGCGCCCGCCTTGTAGTGAGCCAGGACAAGGAAGACAAGGCGCGCAAGGAAACCCGCGAGCACAAGGCCAAGCTGGCGGACAGCAAGCCGCTGAGCCACTGGGTGGCCCTGACAGAGGCCGTCGTGCACCGCTACATCCATG
>NZ_JBFUMO010000839.1:0-1857 GCF_054049355.1 Roseateles sp. P5_E11
ATCTGCATCTGCAAGTCCGCGTCCGCCAGGTGCACGCGGAGTTGGCGCTGCCAGGGCTTGGCCGATGGCAAGGCGCCAAGCATTGCCTGGACCACAGCATCCAGCTCCCGGATTGCCTTGGCAATCATCGACAGTGCCGCCTGCTCTGAAGGCGAGGGTGGAGACGGGTCCATCTTCAGGTGCATGGATTCGGGGTCAGGCCTGGCAAGCAACTCCGCGGCTCTTCAGGAACGCATCGATCTGAGGCTTTCGGCCTACGAAATCGATGAAGTTGTCGTTCATGGGCCTGCTGCCGCCGCGCTCGAGGATCGCCTGCCTGTAGCGGGCTCCCGTCGCCTTGCTCAAAGGCCCAGAGGACTCGAAGACGCTCCATGCATCCGCTGACAGAACTTCGGCCCAAAGGTAGCTGTAGTAGCCAGCGGCATAGCCACCTGCGAAGACGTGCGCGAACCCGTTCTGGAAGCGGTTGTAGTCTGGTACAGGCATGACGGCCACTTCGTCTCGAACCTGTTTGAGGATGGCCTGGACCTCGGTGGCCCCGCCGGCCTGCGCGTGCAGGCGAATGTCAAACAGAGCCATCTCGACCTGGCGCAAGAGCAGCATGCCGCTCTGAAAGTTTCTCGCTGCCCACATCTTGTCGTACAGCACGCGGGGCAGCGGTTCCTCGGTTTCAACGTGGGCGCTGATGCGCTGCAGGATCTCCCATTGCCAGGCGAAGTTCTCCATCAACTGGCTCGGCAGCTCGATGGCGTCCCACTCCACGCCGCCAAGGCCCGCAACGCCAGGCACGTCGACGGTAGACAGCAGGAAGTGCAGGCCGTGACCGAACTCGTGGAACAGGGTCACCACGTCCGAATGCGACATCAGGCCTGCCTTGCCGTTGATAGGGCCGGCGAAGTTCGTGACCAGCAGCGCCATCGCCTTGCGCACCTCTCCATTGGGCTTGCGCCATCGGGCGCGCGCACCACTCATCCATGCGCCGCCGCGCTTGGCAGCACGGGCGAAGGGATCAAGATAGAAGTGCCCCAGGGTTTCGCCCTCGCGTTCGACCCGATAGGTCGTGACGCACTCGTGCCAGGTCGGCGATGCGTCCGTGGCAATCCGGATGTCGAACAGGGATTCGGCAATCTCGAACATGCCGGCAAGCACCTTGTCGAGCGTGAAGTACTGCTTCACCTCCTGGGCGCTGAAGGAATATCGGGCCTGGCGGAGCTTGTCGCTGACGTAGGCCACGTCCCACGCCTGGAGATCGATCAGCCCGAGCTCGACTTTTGCGAAATCACGAAGCTCCTGCAGATCCCGCTCTGCCTGCTCGCGACTGCGTTGGGCAATGTCTCGCAAGAAGTCGGCGACCTGTTCAGGCGAGTCCGCCATCTTCATGGTCAGCGACAGCTCTGCATAGTTGGACCGCTCCAGCATGCTCGCGCTTGCGTGTCGAAGGCCAACCAACTCCACGATGTTGGCCGTGTTGTCCTGCGCCACCGGACCGAACTCGCTCGCTCGGGTCGACTGAGCTCGGTAGACGTGCCGACGCAGCTCCCGGTTGTGGGCAAACATGAGAACGGGAACGAGGCTCGGCTGCTGCAGCGTCACCTTGTACGTGCCATCCTGGCGACCGTCCGCGATTGCGGCGTGCCGCATCGAAGCCGTCACGTCTTCTGGCAGGCCGGCCAGGTCGGCCGCGGTCGCCCAGTAGACGAACGCGTCCGTTGCATCCTGAAGGCGATTCGAGAAATCCGAGCTCAGCTCAGAAGACCGCAGTCGGATTGCCGCGAAGCGCTTCTTTGCCTCCACGTCCAGCTCTGCCCCACTCAACTCGAAGCCGATGAGACTGTTCTCCAGCGCCTTGCGCTTTGC
>NZ_JBFUMO010000840.1:0-1855 GCF_054049355.1 Roseateles sp. P5_E11
GCGTGGGCTCGGTGTAGGGCTCCAGCCACTTGGCCTTGCCGAAGCGGCTCTGGAAGGTGACCAGCCATTCACCGTCTCGCAGCCCCAGCGCCTCGGCCAGCAGGCGGCCGGTCTTCAGGCATTCGCAGTGGTAAGGATCGCCGAGGTGCAGGGTGCGCTCGGGCATGCCGTGAAAGCTMATGACCAGCTTGTCGCCACGGCCCTCGCGCTGCCAGTGCTCGCGCACGGTCTGGGCCAGGGCGGCGATGTAGCCCAGCTCATCGTGATAGCGGTTGATGAAGCGCAGCTCGGGCAGGTGACGGGTCCGCAGCGCCCAGCGGGCGACGTCGTCGATGACGCTGGCGGTGGTCGCGCCCGAGTACTGCGGGTAGGCGGGCAGCACCAACACGCGGCGCACGCCTTCGCGCTTGAGGGCGTCGAGCGTGGCGGCAATGGCAGGCTGGCCATAACGCATCGCGAAAGCGACGCGCGCGCGGCCGCCCAATGTGCCTTGCAGCAGCTTGGCCTGCTTTGTTGTCCAGACCTTGAGCGGCGAGCCCTCGGGCGTCCATACCGTTGCGTACTTGGCGGCTGACTTGGCCGGCCGCACGCGCAGGATGATGCCGTGCAGGATGGCCAGCCAGATCAGCCTGGGGATCTCGACAACGCGCGGGTCGGCCAGGAACTGGGCGAGGTAGCGGCGCAGGGCAGGGGCATCGGGCGCGTCGGGTGTGCCGAGATTGCACAGCAGCACGGCCACATCCGGGCCAGCGGGCGCGACGCCGTGGCGCTGCGGCGGTTCGGGAAGAAAGGCCATGAGTCAGCGCCTGGAGCGAGGGCCGCCGAAGGGCTGGGGCTCGGTGTCGTAGAAGTGCAGCACCTCGAAGCGCACGATGGGCGACTGCTCGTCCGTGGGCATGCCGCCCAGGCCGATGACGCCGCTGCCGTGCAGGGTGCAGCTGCCGCGCTTGAGGCTCAGCAGCTCGCCCGAATCACCGAAGCGCACGTAGGTGCCGTTATAGGACAGGTCGGTCAGCTCAAAGCTGCTGCCCTGCCAGTCGATACGGGCATGTGAGCGCGACACGCGGGCGTCGGTGATGCAATAGGTGGCCTGCACGCTGCGGCCCAGCACGATGGGCATGGCGCCGATGTCGAAGACGCGGTCCAGGTCCTGCCAGATCAGGCGCATGCCGTCCGGCTCGGTCGAGCGCATCGGCTCGCCGAACTGGGTGGCGGTGTCGTCGGCACTGACCAAGGGCGCGGCGTCCATGCGGTAGACGTGTACAGGCTCGACGCGGCCGCGCACCGAGATGCGGTCCAGGCTGCGAAAGCGCCCCTTGGACGCATGGTGCAGGCCCGTCAGCACTTCGGCGGTGATGAGGATCTCGCCGTCGCCGGCATGGTCGATGAGGCGGGCGGCGACGTTGACGGCGTCACCGAAGCAGTCGCCATTGAGCTCGACGACCTCGCCACGCGCCAGCGCCACTTGCAGCCGCATGGCCAGCATGGGCGGGTTGCTCTGGCGGCGCGCGCGTTGCACGGTGCGTTCGAGCATTTCCTGCATGCGCTGGGCGGCACGCACGCCATCGCGCGGCGTATCGAAGGCGGCCATCAGGCCATCGCCCAGGGTCTTGATCAGCTGGCCGCCGCTTTCCAGCACGGCTTCGCTGATCTGGCCGACTGTCTGGGTGACCATGCCACTGGCTTCGGCATTCCCGAGGGCCTCGTACAGCCCGGTGCTGCCGCGCAGGTCGGCAAAAAGGACGGTGCGCTCGCGGATCGCGGTCATGGGGGCAGTTTATCGACGTAAGAAAGGCCGGACAGGCCGGCCTTTGTTGCGAATACAGCGATTAGAGGTTGTCGAGGTAGGTACGCA
>NZ_JBFUMO010000841.1:0-1845 GCF_054049355.1 Roseateles sp. P5_E11
GATTGCCCAGCAGCCACCGCCGCCCGGCGGCGACGACAGCGGCGTGGTGCTGCAGACGCTGCTGGTGGCGGCCACGGGGCTGTCGAGCTTCCTGGAGCACGGCGAGCTGGTGCTGCACGGCGCGGAGCTGATCAGCAGCGGTGCCAAGCTGCCGGGCGGCGACGCGGTGCGGTTGAAGCTCGACTATTCGGTGGCGGCCACCGTCACCGGCATCGACGTGGGCGTGCTGTCGGTGCAGATGCAGCCCAACCAGCCGCTGCGCGTGCGGGTGCGTGAGGTGGTGCTGAGCATCTTCCCCGACAAGCCCGGGCTGGAGAAATTCAACCTCGACTACGCCCGCAGCTCGATGGAGGTGGAGGACCCCGGCGGCTGGTTGGTGCAGGGGCCGGGCTCGCTCTTCGACGTGCTGGGCACGCGCTCGGGCCGCGGCTCGATGTGGATCGAGGTGGACCTGCGCTTCAAGCTCGACCTCGGGCCGGTCAAGGTGAGCGGTTGCACCATCCGCGGCACGCTCGACGAGAACGGCAAGCTCAGCGGCGAGCTGCGCGGGCTGGAAGCGTCCATCGCGCTGCAGCCCATGATCACCGGCAGCGGCTCGGTGATGCTGACGCCCAATGGTTTTCGTGCGGCGATGGAAGCCAGCATCATGCCTCTGGGCAAGATGGGCGCGAGCGCCGAGATCGAAACCGAAGGCGAGATGCTCAAGCTGGCGCTGGGCGTGGACCTGCCGGGCCCGTTGCCATTGGCCAACTCGGGCCTGGCGATCTACGGCGTGGGCGGCATGTTCGCGATCAACGCCAAGCCCAAGCCGGTGCCGCCGGGCGATGACCCGGTGCAGGCGGCGCTGGACTGGGACTACCGCGAGGCGGGCATGTTCGTGGAGGAAACGGGTGCCTTCAGCTTCGGCCTGGAGGCCGTCATCGGCACGGCGCCGGACATGGGCTTTACCTTCAGCGCCCGCGCCGGCCTGTTCGTGACCACGCCGGACATCATCGTGCGCGGCTCGGTCGAAGGCCGCTACATGGGCCCGCGCATGAAGATCGCACGCGGCGGCAACGACCTGTCGCTGCTGCAGGCCAAGGGCGTCATCCTGGTGGACCCGGCAGACGGCGTCACCATCGCCGTCGAGGGCGAGTACAAGATCCCGCACATCGTCACCACCACGGTGCCCGTGGGCGCGCATTTCCCGACGGAATCAGCGGACTGGTTCATCCATCTGGGCGCCGACGGTTACCCCGCCGAAAGCCGTGGGCGCGGCCCGGTGCGCTCCATCTTCCTGCCCGACATCGTGGGCCAGAGCTCCGACGCCTATTTGATGATCCGCGGCAACGGCATCAACAACTGGCCGCGCGGCGGCACCTTTCGCGCCGCCCCGGGCAGCTTCGTCATCGCCTTCGGCGTCGGCTTCGACATCGTCTACGGCTTCAAGCCCGTGGTCTGGGCGGACGTGTTCGCGCGGGCCGACATCCTGGTGGCGACGCACCCGATGAGCTTCGTCGGCGCGGGCACCATCGGCGGCGGGCTGCACATCGGCATCTTCTCGGTGGGCATCGACGCGACCATCAACGTCGTGCTGGTGGACGGTTCCGACCCACACGTGAAGGCCGAGCTGTGCGGCAGCATCGACCTGTTCTTCGACGAGATCCGCAAGTGCGTGACGCTGGAGTACGGCAGCCCGTCGCCCAAGGACAAGGTGCCCGAGCCCGAGCACCCGCTGGATGGCCACGGGCATTCGCTGGTGGACGACCAATACCACCGCCTGGCGCCGCTGGCCACCAGGCCCGAGGATGCGACGCCCGAGAGTGCGGTGTGGCCCGACAGCATCCCGCTGCTGGCCTTCAGCAC
>NZ_JBFUMO010000842.1:0-1838 GCF_054049355.1 Roseateles sp. P5_E11
GAGATACACCACGCCGAAACCGCCCGCCGCCAGCCGCTTGATGATCTGATAGCCCCCAACCACCGTGCCTGCGGGCAAGGGCGCCGGCTTCGGCTTGGACATAATCGCGTTTTGTCTGTTTTGCGAGATGCGAAATGCCAGTCTACAGCATGACCGGGTACGCCAATTCCCTGGCACAACCCCCTAAAGCCGAGGACGGCAACAGTTCAGCGCAAGCGTCGGTCAGCGTCGAATTGCGGTCGGTCAACGGCCGGTTCCTGGACCTGTCCATGCGCATGCCCGAGGAGATGCGCGGCCTTGAACCCCAGTTGCGCGAGCTGATCGCGGCACGTTTCAAGCGCGGCAAGATCGAGTTGCGCATCAACACCCAGCGCGACGCCGATGGCGCCTGGCCGCAACCCCAGCCCGAGCAGCTCAACCGCCTCGCCAGCCTGGAAGCCAAGGTACTCACCTGGCTGCCGCAGGCGGCGCCGCTGTCTGTCCATGAGGCCTTGAACTGGTGCAAGAGCGGCGCGGCGGCACCAGCCCAGTTGGACGCTACGACGCTCGAGGCCGCACAGGCCTGCGTGCAGGGCCTGGCCGAGGCCCGCGAACGCGAGGGCGAGAAGCTGGTGGCCATCCTGAACGAGCGCATTGCACGGCTGCGCGTGCTGGCCGATGAGGCCGAGCCGCTGCTGCCCGCCGTCGTGGCGCGCCAGCAGCAGCGCTTCCTGGAGCGCTGGCAGGAGGCGCTGGCCACCACCGGCGCTGGCAGCAGCGTGCCGCAGGAAGCTTTGCAGGAGCGCGCGCTGAACGAGGCCGCAGCCTTTGCCATCCGCATCGACGTCGCCGAGGAACTCGGGCGGCTGCGGGCGCACCTCGAAGAGCTGACCCGCCTGTTGAAAAAGGGCGGCGAGCTCGGCAAACGCCTGGATTTTCTGATTCAGGAATTACATCGCGAAGCGAATACTTTGGGCTCCAAATCCGCCGCGCTGGAATTGACCAATATTTCCGTCGAGATGAAAGTCGCCATCGAGCAGATGCGCGAACAGGTGCAAAACATCGAATAGGTTTTGGGCAGGTCATTCAGGCGGCCATCCGCACCTCGGACTGCGCCACGCCAACGGGCCAACGCGCCAGGCTCGGCCGGGACGGCTGGAACAGCTCCACCCACGCCAGATCCTGGGGTTCGAGCGAGCCAACGTCGAGGGCGACGTCCAGCACCGCCTGGGCATCAATCGGGAGCAGGTCGAGGTCTTCTGCGCCTTGCCCCCAAAGCGGCGGCGTGACGAGCAGCGCTTCGTCGAGCAGGCCCAACAGGCCCTGGCAGACCGGATGGGCGCCGAAATACAGCAAGCCTGCGCCGCCAGCCGCCGCAGCAAGGCGGCGCGGCACGCGGTGGGTGCAGCGCAGCAGGAAGGCAGCGGCACCCGCCTCGGCATCCCTGACCGCGCGGAAGGCGCGGTCGTCGATGCGCAGATAAGTGGCCGCCTGGGCGAGGTCGCGGCACAACAGCATGACGGGTTGGCGCTCGTCCACCACGCGCAGCAACCGGGCTGCGGCCGCCTTGTCGTCGAGCCGGCAGGCCATCAGATACCCGGCCGCCGTCGGCAGGGCGGCGATCGCGCCGGCGCGCAGCCTGTCCGCAGTCGCCTGGAGCAGGCGCGCTTGCGGGTTGTCAGGATGGACCTCGTGGCGAAGAAAGCGGCGCATCGTGGGACCTCGTGATGTCACATGGACACGCCACGACGATAAGAAAAGCCACCCGACGCCCGCGTCGGACAAGCCGCTGTGGCGCTGCCGGAGGTCAAGACTTGACGACGCACGGGGTCGTCGGGCGCTCGCAATCGGGCCTGCAT
>NZ_JBFUMO010000843.1:0-1829 GCF_054049355.1 Roseateles sp. P5_E11
ACCTGTGTACCTGTGGGCGTTTGCCGGCGGCATTGCGGCCGCGGTGGGCTCCCGCTCGGCACGGCTGTGCCGCTGGGCCGCCAGCCACTTGGCCAGCGTGTTGATCCTGGCATGCCTGGCAGCGGCGGTCACGCTGTTCCCCCTGGGTACGGACTATGGTGCGCTTGCGCTGATGGCGCTGGCCTTCGTGCTGATCGCCTGCGGCAACAGCCTCTTCGGCCTGCTGCTGCACCCGGTCTCGCGCCTGCTGGGTGAGTCGGCCTACAGCATCTATCTGCTGCACGGCTTTTTGCTGTTCAGCCTCCTTCATTTCGTGCTGGGGGCAGATCAGCCGGGAGCCGCCTTGCCTGCGGCCGTGCACTGGGGTTGGGTGCTGGCACTGGCGCCAGTTCTCGTGCTGGTCAGCCATGCCAGCTATCGCTTCATCGAGGCCCCGGCGATGCGGGCCACGCCTGCCGTCACGGCGGCCTTGCGCCGCCGGTTTCAGAAATCGCCGGACCGGCTGGCTGCATAGGCCAACGGCTTGGGCCACCGGGCCGGCGTGGGCGGATCGCCGCGCCATGCCCGGGCATTGATCCAGCCGCCGTGGCCCACGGCCAGGGCGCATGGTGGCTGCCACGCGGCCGCGCGCAGCAGCAGCGCATTGAGTGACTCACCACCGTCGAATTCGAAACCGCAGAAGTCGCGCGTCCAGCGCTCGAACTCCGCCGCGGAGATGGCGCTCCAGGGCTGGCCGTCCCAGCGGCCGAAGTCCATCTCCGCCAAGGCTGGGTCGACGCACCACAGGAAGCCCCATCGCTTCAGCCAATGCCCCACCGACGCGGCGCGCGCGAGCGGCGACGTGACGACCTCGCGCGGCAGCCCCTGCAGGCGTGCATGCGTGCGAATGCGATGGGCCAGGCGCTTGGCTTTGCGCGGGTCGACGGGAAGGTCGGTGCGGCCACCGATGCAGCGACCCGCAGCACCGATGGGCTTGGGGTGGCGCCAGATCGTGAACACAGGCTTCAGAACGAGGCCGTGAAGGCCAGCAGCACGGCGATCTCGGCCAGTTGCTCGGTCGCGCCCAGCCCATCGCCGGTGTAGCCGCCGAGGCGGCGCTTCAGCCATTGGTGCATCAGTACTGCGGCAACCGCTGCTGCGCCTGCGGCGGCCAGCAAGCGCGGCAGATCAACGCCTCCGGCGGCGAGCGCCAGCAACAGCAAGCCGCACCAGCCCAGCGCGATGGCGAAATTGCGGAGCGCCACGGCCATTGCCAGTGGCTTGGCCTTGGCATGCTCCGCATCGCCGCCGTAGGGCAGGCTGACCATCACGCCCACGGCCGCCGCGCGAGCAAAGGCGTGGCTGGCCAGCAAGGCGGCCACGGCACCCAGCAGCGGCCGCGTCGCCAATACGGCCAACAGCGCGGCGCGTAGCAACAAGCTCAGGCCCAGCGCCAAAGCGCCATAGCTGCCGATGCGCGAGTCCTTCATGATCGCCAGCGCCTTGTCGCGGCTGACCACGCCGCCCAAGGCATCGAAGGTGTCGGCCAGGCCATCCTCGTGAAACCCGCCGGTCAACGCGACGGTGGCCGCCAGCGCCAGCACCGCGGCCACCCAGGCCGGCCACAAATGACCGGCCCCCGCCAGCACCACTGCGCCGACGCCGCCGACCAGCGCGCCCACCAGCGGGAAGTGCCGCACGCAATCGTTCAGCCAGGCCGGCTCGAAGCCCTCCAGCCGCACCGGCAGCCGCGTCAGGAACTGCAATGCAACAAGGAAAAGCCGCACAGGGCTACTCGCGGTTGCTGACGCCGGCGCTGTCGAAGCTGGCCATGTCGGCCAGCAGCGCAC
>NZ_JBFUMO010000844.1:0-1827 GCF_054049355.1 Roseateles sp. P5_E11
GTCGTGCGGTGCTGCATGGCCGCTTCCAGTGCGGCCTGCACGACGCGTTCGCTTTCGGCGTCGAGCGCGCTCGTCGCTTCGTCCAGCAGCAGCAGCGGCGGGTTCTTCAACATGGCCCGGGCGATGCTGATGCGCTGGCGCTGGCCGCCGGACAGGCGCACGCCGCGCTCGCCGAGGAAGCTCTGATAGCCCTCGGGCAGGGCGCGGATGAAATCGTCGGCAAAGGCGGCCTTGGCTGCGGCGATGACCTCCTCGTCCGTCGCGCTTGGGCGACCGTAGCGGATGTTCTCCATTGCCGAGGTCGAGAAGATGACGCTGTCCTGCGGCACCAGGCCGATGTTGGCGCGCAGATCCTTGAGGCTCAGTTCGCGGGTCTCGACGCCGTTGAGCCGGATCGAGCCGGACTGCGGGTCGTAAAAGCGCAGCAGCAGTTGCAGCACCGTGCTCTTGCCGGCGCCGCTGGGGCCGACCAGGGCGACGGTCTCGCCGGGCGCGATGTTCAGGCTGAGCCGGTCCAACGCCGCCGTGGCGGGCCGCGAGGGGTAGTTGAAGGTGATGGCGTCGAACTCGACGCGGCTGCCGCCCTGCGCGGCCGTCAAGGCCTTCGGCGCAGCGGGCTCGGCCACTGGTGACCGCGCCTCCATCAGTTCGATGAGGCGCTCCGTTGCACCCGCCGCGCGCAGCACGTCGCCCCAGACTTCGGCCAGCACGGCCACGCTGCTGACCAGCAGGGTCACGTAGACGACGGTCTGGCCCAGGTGGCCCGCCGAGATCTTGCCGGCGATGACGGCCTGCGTGCCCTGGTAGAGGCCCCACAGCATGGCGCCGAAGACGGCCGTGATGATGAAGGCGACCATGAAGCTGCGGATGCGCGTGCGCTTGCGCGCCGTGTCGAAGGCTGCCTCGCTGGCGGCAGAGAAGCGCTTCGCCTCGGCCGCCTCCTGGGTGTAGCTCTGCACGACGGTGACGGCGTTCAGCACCTCGGCGGCGATGGCCGAGGTGTCAGCCACACGGTCCTGGCTGGCGCGCGAGAGCTTGCGCACGCGGCGGCCGAAGTAAAGCGCCGGCGCCACGACCAGCACCAGGATGCCCAGCACCTGGCCCATCACATAGGGATTGGTGACGATGAGCATGACCAGCGCGCCGATGCCCATGACCATGTTGCGCAGGCCCATGGACAGGCTGGAGCCGACGACGGTCTGCACGACGGTGGTGTCGGTCGTGATGYGGGAGAGCACCTCGCCGGTCTGCGTCGTCTCGAAGAACTCAGGGCTCTGGCGCAGCACATGGGTGTAGACGGCGTTGCGCATGTCGGCCGTCACGCGCTCGCCCAGCCAGGTGACCATGTAGAAGCGCGACGCCGAGAACAGCCCCAGTGCGGCGCCGACGGCGAACATCGCGAGGAAATGCTCGCGCAACGCCATCAGCTTCTCGCCGGGGTTGGCGGCCTCGAAGCCGGCGTCGATGAGGCCGCGCAACGCCAGCGGGAAGGCCAGCGTGGCCATGGCAGACAGCAACAGGGCTGCAAAGGCCAGCGCGATGCGGCCGCGGTAGGGGCGCAGGAAGGGCAGCAGGCCGCTCAAGGAGCGGGCCTGCTTGGACGCGGGGCGTTCGGTCGTGGAACTCATGGGGTTACAGCTTTTCAGTCAACACGGCGCAGGTGCGGGCCAGCATCGCGTCGTCAAGGTCCTGGTGGCAGAGCAGTTGCAGCGCATGGCTGCGCCGGGTTGTCCCAGCCAAAGGTCGGGCGGGTGGGTTGCCGTGGCTGCATTCGGCGCGCATTGTGGGTCACGGTAGTGGCAGGCGCCCTGCGTAGCCGGTCAACTC
>NZ_JBFUMO010000845.1:0-1825 GCF_054049355.1 Roseateles sp. P5_E11
GGACTGGACCATCGACGACTTCGAGCGCATGCGCAAGAAGATCCCGGTGCTGTGCAACCTCAAGCCCAGCGGCAAATACCTGGCCGTGGACCTGCACAAGGCCGGCGGCGTGCCAGCGGTCATGAAGGAATTGCTGGCTGCCGGGCTGCTGCACGGCGACTGCATCACCATCACCGGCAAGACCGTGGCCGAGAACCTGGCCGACGTTCCCGCCTTGAGCGCCGACCAGGACGTCATCCAGCCCGTCGTCAAGCCCATCTACGCCGAAGGCCACCTGGCCATCCTGCGAGGCAATCTCTCGCCCGAAGGCTGCGTGGCCAAGATCACCGGCCTCAAGACGCCCGTGATGACGGGCCCGGCGCGGGTCTTCGATGACGAACAGAGCGCGCTGGCCGCCATCATGGCCAACAAGATCGTGGCCGGCGACGTCATGGTGCTGCGCTACCTCGGCCCCAAGGGCGGCCCCGGCATGCCGGAGATGCTGGCCCCCACCGGCGCGCTGATCGGCCAGGGCCTGGGCGAGAGCGTGGGCCTCATCACCGACGGCCGCTTCTCGGGGGGCACCTGGGGCATGGTGGTCGGCCACGTGGCGCCGGAGGCCTATGAAGGCGGCGTCATCGCGCTGGTGCAGGAGGGTGACTCCATCACCATCGACGCCCATCAACTGGTGCTGAACCTCAATGTCGGCGACGACGAGCTGGCCAAGCGCCGCGCGGCGTGGGTGCAGCCCAAGCCGCGCTACACGCGGGGCGTGTTGGCCAAATTTGCGAAGAACGCTTCGAGCGCGAGTTCGGGTGCGGTTTTGGACAAGTTTGAGTGAGGGGTTCCGGGCCGAGCGCCGGGCCGCTCCCTAGCCGGCCCGTCATGGCGATGTGCTTGCCGGTCAATCCGGCAAGCATCGCCGTCCCCCCGGGGGGCTGAGGCCGGACACGGCAAGTCCTGYGGACTTGTCGTGCCTGCCGAAGAGCAGCCGCTCCGTCGGCTGCGCGGTCTGCAAGACCGGCTGGACCCGCCCGCGTTCAGTGGGGCGAGACCGGACGAGGGGTCAACCGTTTTCCTGGTCCAGGAAGCGCTGGGCGTCCAGCGCGGCCATGCAACCCGTGCCGGCGCTGGTGATGGCCTGGCGGTAGATGTGATCCTGCACGTCACCGGCCGCGAAGACGCCCGGCACGCTGGTCATCGTCGCAAAGCCGTTCAGGCCGCTCTTGGTGATGATGTAGCCGTCTTTCATCTCCAGCTGGCCCTTGAAGATGTCGGTGTTGGGCTGGTGGCCGATGGCGATGAAGCAGCCGTGCAGCTTGATTTCCGATTTGCTGTCGTCCAGCGTGCTGCGGATGCGCACACCGGTCACGCCCGAGGCATCGCCCAGCACCTCGTCGAGCTGCTGGAAGAAATGCAGCACGATCTTGCCGGCGTCGGCCTTCTCCTTGAGCTTGTCGATGAGGATGGGTTCGGCGCGGAACTTGTCGCGGCGATGGATCAGGTGCACCGTGCTGGCGATGTTCGACAGATACAGCGCCTCTTCGACGGCCGTGTTGCCGCCGCCGACGACGCAGACTTCCTGGCCGCGGTAGAAAAAGCCGTCGCAGGTCGCGCAACCACTGACCCCGCGGCCCATGAAGGCCTGTTCGGAGTCCAAGCCGAGGTATTTTGCAGAGGCGCCGGTCGCGATGATCAGCGCGTCGCAGGTGTAGGTGCCGCTGTCGCCAGTCAGCGTGAAGGGGCGCTTGGAGAAGTCGACCGCATTGATGTGGTCAAAGACGATCTGGGTCTGGAAGCGCTCGGCATGCTGCTGGAAGCGCTGCATCAGCTCGGGGCCCTGCAC
>NZ_JBFUMO010000846.1:0-1822 GCF_054049355.1 Roseateles sp. P5_E11
GTCGGGCAGCAGGCAGGCGTCGGCAACTTGCAGGTTGTTGTCGCGCGCGAAGTTCATGACGAAGTCCCAGGCCATGGGTTCGAGGCGCTTGAGCTCTTCGTTGACGACAACGCACTTCACGCCGTTGATGACGGTGGGGACACACAGCGGCGAATAGCCGATGTAGGCACCAATGCCGCCGCGCGCGCCGCCGGGTCGAAAGCAGGACATTGCGCCCGCCAGCCGCTCGGCCCAGTCGCTCGGTCGGAAGGTTTTTCCATCCAGAGTGACACCTTGGATGAAGACTTCGCGCGGCGGGGGGGCAACGGTCATGGACAGAGGGGCTTCGCGGTACAGCGGGGCGCCGCTGCCAAAGACCGGTATTGTGCCTCGACGCCAAGCCATCTGCTGCGGCGCAGCAATTGCTGCGGCATCAACCTTAGAATCAAAAGTTCCTTTTTTCTCGACTCATCAGGAGACCCGATGAACGCTGTCCCTCCCTCGTCCGAGCCCCATGTCATGCCGACCTATGGCCGCCTGCCCGTTGCGCTTTCGCACGGCCAGGGCTGCTGGGTCTGGGAYACGGAAGGCCGACGACTGCTGGATGGACTGGGCGGTATCGCGGTCAACACGCTGGGCCACAACCACCCGCGCCTGGTGCCGGCGTTGCAAGATCAGCTCTCCAAGCTGATCCACACCAGCAACTACTACCGCGTGCCGCTGCAGGAGCAACTCGCCGCCAAGCTCTGCGAGGTTTCGGGCCTGGCCAATGTCTTCTTCTGCAATAGCGGACTCGAGGCCAACGAGGCGGCGTTGAAGATCGCCCGCAAGTTCGGCCATGACCGCGGCAATACCTCGCCCGAGGTGCTTGTCTTCGAGGGCGCCTTCCACGGCCGCTCGATCGCGACGCTGTCGGCCACGGCAAATCCCAAGATCCAGGCCGGCTTCGGGCCGCTGGTGCCGGGCTTCGTGCGCGTGCCGCTCAACGACATTGCCGCCCTCGAGGCCGCCCTGGCCGCTCACCCCAACATCACGGCCATCTTCCTGGAGACCATCCAGGGCGAAGGCGGCATCAACCCCGCCCGCATCGAGTTCCTGCAGGCCCTGCGCCGCGTCTGCGACGAGCGCGACCTGCTGCTGATGCTGGACGAAGTGCAGTGCGGCATCGGCCGCACCGGCAAATGGTTCGCCCACCAGTGGGCCGGCATCAAGCCGGACGTGATGCCGCTGGCCAAGGGCCTGGGTTCGGGCGTGCCCATCGGTGCTGTCGTCTGCGGCCCGCGCGCCGCCAGTGTGCTGAAGGCCGGCAACCACGGCACCACCTTCGGCGGCAACCCGCTGGCCATGCGCGCCGGCGTCGAGACGTTGAAGATCATGGAAGAGGACGGCCTGCTGGCCAATGCCGAAGCCGTGGGCGCCACGCTGCGCGGCGCCCTCGCCGAGGGCCTGGCTGGCGAGTCGGGCCTGGTCGAGATCCGCGGCYAGGGCCTGATGCTGGGCATCGAGTTGGATCGCCCGGCCGGCCCGCTGCTGGGTCAAGCCCTGGATGCCGGCCTGCTGATCAGCGTGACGGCCGACCGCGTGGTGCGCCTGCTGCCACCGCTGATCCTGACGCACGACGAAGCGCGCGAAATCGCTGCCCGCCTCGTGCCGCTGATCAAAGCGCTGCTTGCGCAGCCCAAGCCATGAAGCCGGGGGATGCACTGATGCGTCACTATCTGCAGTTCAAAGACCTGCGCGCCGAGGAATACGCCCACCTGTTCGACCGCGCCGGCATCATCAAGCGCCGCTTCAAGAACTACGAAAAATACCAGCCGCTGCAGGACCGCACGCTGGCCATGAT
>NZ_JBFUMO010000847.1:0-1819 GCF_054049355.1 Roseateles sp. P5_E11
TGAACATCTGGCGCCCGCTTCCGCCTGACGACGCTTTCAGGCCCGAGGTCGAGGCGCACCCGTCCTATCCTTGCGCGCCTCAACTGGCAGAGGTTTGACGTGGTCGCGAGGTGCCATGACGCGGCGTGTCACGATGCAGCCATTCCTACCGTCAAATGGCCAGCGCGATGACTCCAACCCCAATCAGCGCGGCGCCGGCGATACGCCAGCCTCGTTCGCCTTCGCCCAACAACTGCCCGCCCAGCAGTGCCGCAAACAGCATAGACACCTCGCGCGCTGGCGCTACGCGTGACAGCGGCGCCTCGCGCATGGCCATCAGCACCAGGATGTAGGCCAGCGGCCCCAGGCCTGCGACGGCAAGCACGCCGCGCCATGAGCGGCGCAGCTCCGGCCAGAAGCTCTGCGGGTTGCGCAGCAGCGTCGGCAGTTGCAGCGGCACGCGCAGCACATTGCCGAAGTAGTCCAGCATCAGCGGCGACACGGCCAGCACCTTGACGGCATAACCGTCCAGCACCGTGTAGCCGGCGATCAGCGTGCCGGTGGCGGCGCCCCAATAGACGCCGCGGCGGCGGCGCATGGCTGCCTCGGCATCGTGGTTCACACCGCGGCCGATCAGGCGCGGCCCCATGGTGATCAGCAGGATGCCGCCGACGACGCCGGCCAGGCCCAGCGCGCCATAGACGCCCAGGTGCTCACCCAGCAACACGACGGCCGCCAGCGCCGACAGGAACGGCCCGCTGCCGCGCGCGACCGGGTAGACGACGGTCAGGTCGCTGGCCCGGTAGCCGGCGATAAGGCAGTTGAAGTAGCCCAGGTGGACCACGGCGCTGGCGGCGACAAAGCCCCAGGCCAGCAGTGACCAGTGCGGCAGCTCATCCAGGCCGACCCAGAGCACAGCAGGCAGCCAAAGCACCACCACACCGAGCGCACAGCTGAAGACGAAATGCGTGCCCCCGCCCCACTTCTTGGCGGCGAGGTTCCAGACAGCGTGGAGAAGGGCGGCGGTGAGGACCAGTGCGAGCGCGTGGAGCGGCATCAGTACATCAGCCTGTCCGGGCGGATGTCGCGCAGGATGGTCGTCGCGATCTCTTCGATGGACTTGTGCGTGGACGACAGCCAGGAGATGCCGTCGCGTTTCATCATGGCCTCGGCCTCGTTGACCTCGTAGCGGCAGTTCAGTACGTCGGCATATTTGCTGCCGGGACGGCGCTCGTTGCGGATGGACGAGAGGCGCTCGGGGTCGATGGTCAGGCCGAAGCACTTGCGCTTGTGCGGCAGCAGCGGTGCGGGCAGCTTGCGGCGCTCGAAGTCCTCGGGGATCAGCGGGTAGTTGGCGGCCTTGATGCCATGCTGCATGGCCAGGTACAGCGAAGTCGGCGTCTTGCCCGAGCGCGACACGCCGACGAGGATGACGTCGGCCACGTCGAGGTTGCGCGCCGACTGGCCGTCGTCGTGGGCCAGCGAGAAGTTGATGGCCTCGATGCGGTCGTGGTATTCCTTGCTTTCGGCCACGTCTGAGAAGCGACCCACGCGGTGGTTGCTCTTGATGCCGAACTCGTCTTCCAGCGGCTCGATGAAGGTGCCGAACATGTCCATGACGCGGCCCTGGCAATGCTCGCGCACGATCTTGAGCACGTCGCGGTCCACCAGCGTCGCGAAGACGATGGGCCGCTGGGCCTCGCGCACGGCGACTTCATTGATCTCAGCGACGACGGCGTGCGCCTTCTCGGCCGAGTCGACGAACGGCCGGCGTACATGGCGGGCCTTGATCGAGAACTGGGCGAGTATGGAATTGCCGAAGGTCTCAGCGGTGATGCCG
>NZ_JBFUMO010000848.1:0-1816 GCF_054049355.1 Roseateles sp. P5_E11
TGCCGGTACCACCGGACCAGCAACCGAGCAAGTTCGCGCAGAGCCGTCAGGCGAGTGAGGCAAACAGTGTGGCCTTGCAGGCAGCCAACCCTGGTGAAGTGGCCGCGATCAACCTTCAGCAGATCCCCCTGGCCACTTTTGTGCAGGTGGTCTATGTGGACATTCTCAAGCGCAACGTGTCCATCGATCCTGCGGTGCTGTCGCGCAAGGACGCCGTGACCTTCCGTACCGGGACTGCGCAGCCCGCACAGAAGCTGGAAGAGTCGCTGAAGCTGTTGCTCAAGACCTACGGACTTGCCGTGATCGACGCGGGTGGCCTGTTACGTGTAGTGCCGGACAACGCGCAGCTTGGGAATCTGCCGGAGATCCGCCGCGACGAGGTCAACCCGGACACGCCGCTGCCACTGCGCCCGATCTACCAGTTCATAGAAATGAAAGTGGTGCGCCAGAGCGAAGTCGCCAACTGGCTGCGCACCTTGTTCGGTGATCGCATCAAGCTGCAGGAGGACATCACCCGCAATGCCCTGGTGCTGAATGGCACGCCGGACAACGTCCAGGCGGCTCTTGAAGCCATCCGCGTTCTGGATCAACCCTTGATGGCTGGTCGAAAGAGCGTTGCAATCACGCCTGCGTACTGGTCAGCCGATGACCTTGCCAAACGCCTGACAGAGGTATTGACCGTCCAGGGCTATGCGGTAGCGCCGCTGGGGCAGGCGGCCATATCGGGTGGGGCCCGTTATCCGGTCGTGCTGCTGCCCGTGCTGGGGGTGAATGCTGTTTATGTCTTCGCCAATAGCGACGAGGTCTTGAACCACGTCATCAATTGGGCCAAGACATTGGACAAGCCCAACGAGCGAGGCATCAGTCGGAACTTCTTCACTTACCAGGTGAAGCACAAGGATGCCGGTGATCTGGCCAAGACGCTTGACCAGTTGCTGAGCGGTCGGCGCAATGTGTCGCCCGCGACAACCCCGCAAGGGCAGCCCGCGGCCTCTGCTGCCCCGGCGGCGACGAGTCAGCGGCTGACGAGCGTGGTGGTCGACCAATCCAGCAACACGCTGATTTTTCAGGCGGAGCCCGATGAGTATTCGCAGTTGACGGCGTTGTTGCAGATGCTGGACCGGCCTGCCAAATCAGCGCTGATCGAAGTGACGGTCGCCGAGTTGGCACTCAACGATGAAAAAAGCAGTGGCGTCGAGTGGTTGTACAACCGGGCGATTGGCGGTGGCGACACGGCCAGTCTGGGCTTCAAGTCATTGTCGGCAGACACTTCGCCACTGAACCTGCGCATCCTCAACGGCGCCGGTCAGCTGAGAATCGCCATCTCGGCCCTTGCCGCCAGCGACCGTGCCAGCGTGCTGTCCAGCCCGCGTATTCATGCCCGCAATGGCGAGCAGGCGATGATCCAGGTCGGCAGCGAGGTCCCCATCATCACCAGCTCCGTCAGTTCGCCGCTGGCCAGTGGGACGGCCAACCCCACGACCACCACGCTCAGCACGATTCAGTACCGAACCGCGGGTGTGATCCTGAAGGTCAAGCCGGTGATCCATTCGGGCGATCAGGTGGACCTCGAAGTCGAGCAGGAGGTCAGCAGTGCCGACAAGACCAGCACCGGTGTCAACAACACGCCAACYTTCAGTACGCGCAAGCTGCAGACCAAGCTGACGCTGCGCAACGGTGCGACAGTCCTGATGGGCGGGCTGATCACCGACAACGGATCGCGCGGCGGCGGCGGTATACCTTGGCTCAAGGACGTGCCGGTGCTGGGCCACCTGTTTGGCAGCCAGTCGGCCACCAACAATCGACGCGAGTTGAT
>NZ_JBFUMO010000849.1:0-1812 GCF_054049355.1 Roseateles sp. P5_E11
CACGAAGCCCGCCTCATACAAGGCCGGAGCAAGATAGATGCCGGCATCCAGCATCGCATGGAAGAAGCGGTTGAAGCGCTCCTTGTCCGTCGTCATGACGGTGGTGTAGTTCTGCGGCAGATCGGGCATCAGGAAGAAGCCGAACATGCCGCCTTCACAGTCGGCGCTGAAGGGCACGCCGTTCTCGGCGGCGACGGCCTTGAGGCCATCGACGAGCTGGCGGGTCTTGGCCGACAGGGCCTTGAAGAAGCCGGGCTTCTGGATCTCGCGCAGCGTTGCCAGCCCGCAGGCCGTGGCCACCGGGTTGCCGGACAGCGTGCCGGCCTGGTAGACGCCACCCAGCGGCGCCAGATGCTGCATGACCGCGCGCCGGGCGCCAAAGGCCGCCAGCGGCATGCCGCCGCCGATGACTTTGCCGAAGACCGAGATGTCGGGCGCAAAACCCGGGATGAGCCGGGCGTAGTGAGCCTGGGCGCTGCCAAGGCCGACGCGAAAGCCCGTCATCACCTCGTCCAGCACCAGCAGGGCGCCATGCTGGGTGCACAGGCGGCGCATGGCGCTCATGAAGGCCACCGACGAGCGCACGAAATTCATGTTGCCGGCGATGGGCTCGACGATGACGCAGGCCAGTTCGCTGCCGTACTGGGCGAAGGCGGCTTCGAGCTGCTCGACGTTGTTGTATTCCAGGACGACGGTGTCGGCCGCGGCTCCCGGCGTGACGCCGGCACTGGTCGGGTGGCCGAAGGTGGCCAGGCCGGAACCGGCTTTCACGAGCAACGCGTCGGTGTGGCCGTGGTAGCAGCCTTCGAACTTGATGAACTTGGCGCGGCCGGTGGCGCCGCGCGCCAGGCGGATGGCGCTCATGGTCGCCTCGGTGCCCGAGCTGACCAGGCGCACCTGGTCCATGCTGGGCACGAGCTTCAAGATCTCCTCGGCCAGCTCGATCTCCCGCTCCGTCGGCGCGCCGAAGGAGAAGCCTTCAGCTGCGGCCTTTGTGACTGCTTCGAGCACGGCCGGGTGGCCGTGGCCGAGGATCATCGGCCCCCAGGAGCCGATGTAGTCGACATAACGCTTGCCTTCGGCGTCATAGATGTAGGCGCCTTCGCCGCGCTGGATGAAGCGCGGCGTGCCGCCGACGGCGCGGAAAGCGCGCACGGGGGAATTCACGCCCCCTGGAATGACGCGCGCGGCGCGCTCGAAGAGCTCTGAATTGCTGGCCATGAGAGAGGAGTCAGGAGATCAATGCATGCGCCGCGGCGTCTTGGGCGGCTGCTCGGGTTCGGGTTCGGGCTCGAAGTCGGGCGGCTCGCCGCCTTCTTCGTCCGCTGCGGGCAGGGCCCAGAAGAAGCGGTCGGGGATGACGTTGCCCATACCGGGACGAAAGCCCGCATCCAGCGACTGGTCCAGGAAGGACAAGGCTTCACTGACGGCCGAGTGCAGTTCCGCGCCCACCGACAGCAGCGCCGCGAGCGCCGCCGACAGCGTGTCGCCCGCGCCGACGAAGGCCGTCTCGAAGCGCTCGAACTTCTCCCCGGTGATAGGCCCCTGCGAGTTGGCCAGCACGTTGTCCACGAACTGG
Organism: Roseateles sp. P5_E11; assembly: GCF_054049355.1. Taxonomy (NCBI): domain Bacteria; kingdom Pseudomonadati; phylum Pseudomonadota; class Betaproteobacteria; order Burkholderiales; family Sphaerotilaceae; genus Roseateles; species Roseateles sp. P5_E11. The sequence continues at coordinate 1,580 of NZ_JBFUMO010000849.1, forward strand.
TTGGGCAGCTGGATGCCGGTCACCAGCACGTGCTGGGCGCCGGCCTGGGCGGCGGCGACGGCCAGCTCGCGGGCCGACGGCGCGCGCTCGTTGTCCCAATCGGGCAGCAGGAAGTCCGTCATGGTCTTGTGGTTGCCCACCAGCACGGCGGTCTGCGGCAGCACCAGCTCGCGAAGCGCGTCCAGGTACTGCTGCTGGTCGTCCTCGTCGATCCAGGCGACGGAGGGCAGATA
>NZ_JBFUMO010000850.1:0-1807 GCF_054049355.1 Roseateles sp. P5_E11
CGCTCGCAACAGCGCACCGACAGCGTGCACAACTGCAGAACCTGTTCGGGCACGGCGCGCACATCGTAGAGCGACAGCGTCTCGGACGAATCCTGCAGCAGGTCGACGATGTCGTCCATCGCGTTGATCAGGCCGTGGATCTGCTCGCGATCAATGGGCGTGATGAACGTGCGGTGCAGCAGCCGGTTCACCTCCGCGGTGACGCGGTCGGCGGCATGCTCGGCCTTGTCGACCTCGTCGGCGTACTGCGCGCGCAGCGCTGGGTCGGCATAGTTTTCAATCATTTTCTGGAAGGCGCGCGCACCTTCCAGGATGAAGCCACCGTGCTCATTGAACAGCTCAAAAAAATTGCCCTCACGGGGCAGCAGCTTGCCAAACAGCATGGGCGTCCTTGATCTCTCGAAGGGTCGGAGTTTACCGGGCGCCGTCACCGAACCGTCATCAAGCCGACCTGAAGATGAAGTAGACAGCGCCCATCAGACACAAACCCGCCCAGAGGAAATCCAGCTTCAGCGGTTCACCCATGTAGTACAGGCTGAAGGGCACGAAGACGGCGAGCGTGATGACTTCTTGCGTGATCTTCAGCTGGGCCAGGCTGAAGCCGGCGCCATGGCCGATGCGGTTGGCCGGCACCTGAAGCAAGTACTCAAACAGCGCGATACCCCAGCTGATGAGGGCGGCTATCCACCAAGGCTTGGTCGCCAGGCCCTTGAGATGGCCATACCAGGCGAAAGTCATGAAGACGTTGGACAGCAGCAGCAAGCCGACGGTCTGCCAGCCGGCGAGGGTCGAGAACATCGTTGTTTCTCCGAGTCAGAGGGACAGTGGGCCGAGCCGCTCGATGCGCTGGGTCTGCCAGCCCTTCCCCGCCGCCAAATGCACCAGCTCCGGCGCTATCTCCAGCAGCGGGCGCAACACGAAGGCGCGTTCGCCCAGGCGCGGGTGGGGCAGCGTCAGCCGTGGCGTATCGAGGGTCAGCTCGCCATAGAGCAGCAAGTCGAGATCCAGCGTGCGCGGCGCATTGCGGTAGGGCCRCTCCCGGCCGTGCGCCAGTTCGATGGCCTGCAGCGCGTCCAATAGTTCAATGGGTAGAAGCGTCGTGTCCAGTGCCACGACGGCGTTCAGGAAGTCCGGACCGCCAGCATCCACCGGCGCGCTGCGCCAGACGCTGGACAGCGCCGCGACATGGCTGCCCGGCAGCGCCGCAAGGCGCAACGCTGCCTGCGTCAACGTGGCAGAAGGGTTGGCGCCCAGGTTGGCGCCCAGTCCGACGTAGGCGCGCGAGCTCACTCGGCGGCAGTTGCGGGCGCTGCGGCGCCCTCCCCGCCACCCGGCTTGCGGCGGCGACGGCGGCGTTTCTTGGCCGGCGCGTCATCGGCCGCCGGTTCGGTCTCTTCACCGGCCGGCGCCTCGGGACGCGGTGCACGCACGACGCGAGGCTGCTTCTGCTGGGTCGCACGGGCGTCGGCCAGCAGGGCCTGACGGTCGTCATCGCTGCCCAGCGCAAAGTCCTCCCACCAGTCGGCCAGGGCCGGGTCGATCTCGCCSACGTCGGCGCGCAGGCGCAGGAAGTCAAAGCCGGCACGGTAGCGCGGCTGCTCGATGAGGCTGAACACGCCCGAACCGGTACGGCGCTCGAAGCGGGTCTGCATCATCCAGATTTCGCGCATGTCGGCCGCCAGCTTGCCGCGGCCGGAGATGTCGCCGATGCGGGCATCGAAGACGGCGTCGATCGCCTGGGCCAGTGCCGGCACGGGCGGCTCGCCGCCGTTGCGGATCTTGGTCCAGCGGTCCAGCACTTCATGCC
>NZ_JBFUMO010000851.1:0-1799 GCF_054049355.1 Roseateles sp. P5_E11
GTGCACCAGCGCTGCCTGTAGATGATCCAGCAGGCCCTGCACGGCACGCGCGTCGGCCAGTTGCGGGTCAGGCGTGCGTGCCTGCACGCCGAAGCCGCCGAGGGCCTGGCGCAGGTCGTAGGCCAGCAACTGCACGGCCTGGGCAAGGTTGAGCGAGCCGTAGTCCGGATGGGTCGGGATGCTCAGCACCGCATGACAGCGGTAGACGTCCTCGTTGCTCATGCCGTAGCGCTCGGAGCCGAACACCAGCGCCAGGCGGGGCGCGGCCTCACGCGCGGCCAGCTCGCCGAACAGTGCACGTGGCTCACGCGTCGGCGGGCCAAAGTCGCGCGGCGTCATCGCGGTGGCGCAGGCGAAGTCCACGTCGTCCAGCGCCTCGGCCAGCGTGGGCACGACGCGGGCGCGTGCCAGGATGTCGGCCGCGCCGCTGGCCATGGCCACCGCCTCTTCGTGGCAGAGCACGTCGGCAAAGCGCGGCGCCACCAGCACCAGGTCCTGGAAACCCATCACCTTCATCGCCCGCGCCGTCGCGCCCACGTTGCCGGCGTGGCTGGTGTTGATGAGAACGAAGCGTGTGGATTCCACGGGTTTGTACGGAGGCTGCGGCTAGAATCGCGCGATTATCCGGGCCGCCTCCATGGGTCCCGCCGCTCTTTCCTCCCGTCAGCCCCTTCTTCCCAGCGAGTGCCACGCATGCTGCAAACGTCTCACCATCCCATGCTCAATGTCGCCATCAAGGCGGCGCGTGCGGCTGGCGCCATCATCAACCGCGCCTCGCTGGACCTCGAAGCTCTGCGCATCAACACCAAGAGCCCGAACGACTTCGTCACCGAGGTCGACCACGCCGCAGAAGGGGTGATCATCGAGACGCTGCTGGGCGCCTACCCGGACCACGGCATCCTCGCCGAAGAGTCGGGCCGCACCCACGGCGCCAAGCATTCCGAGTTCGTCTGGATCATCGATCCGCTGGACGGCACCACCAACTTCATCCACGGCCTGCCGATGTACTGCGTGTCCATCGCGCTGGCGCACCGCGGCGTCGTGCAGCAGGCCGTCGTCTACGACCCGACCCGCAACGACCTCTTCTACGCCAGCAAGGGCCGCGGCGCCTTCTGCAACGACCGCCGCCTGCGCGTGTCCAAGCGCACCCGCATGAGCGACGCGCTGATCGGCACCGGCTTCCCCTTCCGCCGTGGCGACAACTTCAAGCGCTACGTGAAGATGTTCGAAGAGGTCATGCAGCACTGCGCCGGCCTGCGCCGCCCGGGTGCCGCGGCGCTGGACCTCTGCTATGTCGCCGCCGGCTATTACGACGCCTTCTTCGAGACCGGCCTGCAGCCCTGGGACGTGGCGGCGGGCTCGCTCATCATCACGGAAGCCGGTGGCCTGATCGGCAACTTCACGGGTGAGGCCGACTTCCTGCACCAGCGTGAAGTGGTGGCCGGCAACCCCAAGATCTACGCGCAGCTGGTGACGATGCTGGCGCCCTACACCCGCGTCATCAAGGAAGAAGAGGCCGCAGCTCCCACGCTCAATGGTGATGCGGCGCCTGCGCCGGCCGAGCCGAAGAAGCGTGGCGCCGTGCGTATCAAGAAGGATGAAAGCGGCGACGCAGCGCCCTGATCAGCGCCACCCGCCCCCTTCGAAGCCCTCCTCGCGAGGGCTTTGTCATTTTCTGGCTGTGAAGGAATTGGCAGCAGCGGTGACCAAGGGCTAACCCGGTCATGCGTGCGTGATTTCTGCACGGCCGCACCCCTTACCCGTGGGGGGCGGGCTCGCCAGAATGCGTGCTGCAACGC
>NZ_JBFUMO010000852.1:0-1795 GCF_054049355.1 Roseateles sp. P5_E11
CACATGGGCGACCCGCATCGAGTAGTAGTCGCCCTCGGCGGCCATCACGTCGAACAGCGAGCGGCGGCCGAGCTGCTGCCACTGCTGCAGCGTCGACGCGCGCACGCGGTCGCTGTTGCGCAGGATCTCGACGATGCGCCGGGCGCGATCCAGCGTGGAAGTGCCGACCTCGTTCATCTCCAAGAGGCGGTAGCGCTTGGCCTCGATGGCCTCGTCGCGCTGCAGCACGGTGGCCCGGTAGCGCTGCACGGCGGCACTGGCCTGGGCGTGGGCGCCGGGCTGGAGGATGGGGATGGTGACGGACACGCCGGCGCCAACGTCGTTGGAGCGCGACTCGCCGGGGCCGCTGCGGAACATCGCGCTGGCGCTGCCGGTCAGGTTGACCGTCGGTTTCTGGCCCGCAATGACGGACTCGGCAAAGCTGCGCTGCGAGCGCGCCTGGGCCTCGGCCTGGGCGACGTCGGCGCCGAGCAGGATGTCGCTCTGCATCTGCTCCAGGTCGGGCATCACGGACAGCTGGGCCGTCATGCCGATGCTGGGCGGCAGGGGCTCGCCCACCAGGCGCTTCATGCGCACCTCCGTCTGGCGCAGGGCCGACATGGTCTGCTCCAGCGACAGGTCGGCCTGCTGCAGGCTCTTCTGCGCCTGCACCAGCTCGCTGGCGCGGCCGCGGTCGGCCTTGGTGATGATCTCCAGCGCGTCGACCAGGCAGGCCATCTTGCGCACGTATTGGGTGTAGACCTGGCCCTGCAGCACGTAGCGGCTGCGGTCCAGCGCCAGCGTGACGACGTTCAGCGACAGCTGCTCCTCGGCGCTGCGCTGGCCTTGGGCTGYGACTTCGGCGAGCTCCTTGCGCCAATCGGTCAGCTTGGCGACGCGGCCGGAGTCCCAGACCGGCATGCCGGCCGAGAGCGTCGCACCGGCTTGGCCACCCCGGCCGACGGTCACGCCGCCGACGTTCTGGTACACGCCGTTGGTGCTGATGGTGAGGTTGGCCGTCGGGAGGCCCAGTGCACGCGTCTCTTCGACGTCCGATCGGGCGGCATCGGCCAGCAGGCGCACGGCGCCCAGGGCCTTGCTGCGCGACAGCGTTGCGTTGATCAGTGTTTGCAGCGCGGCGCGCGGGTCGCCGGTCTGGGTTTCGAGGGCACTCATGTCGCGGCCCAGGCGCGACAGGCCAGCGTCGTCCTCGTTGCAGCGGCCTTGGGACGCAGGCACCTCGACCGCCGGCGGCGGCGCAACAGTCTTGGGCGGGCGCGTCTGCGCCAGCGCGAGTGAACCGAAGGCGGCGAAGCCGAGAACGATGAGGGGGCGGAGCGGGTACAGCATGGCCCCGTCACTAGACCATTCCGACCCCTTTCCCAAAGCCCGGAAAAGCGGGCCCGCGCCGGCCCTTGTTCAGCGCTCTCTCGAAGGCGGCCCTGCTGTTCTACGGGCCGAGCGCTGGGCCGCTCCCGAGCCGGCCCTCTTGGCGATGTGCTTGCCGGTTGATCCGGCAAGCATCGCCGTCCCCCCGGGGGACCGACCAAGCTCGCCGCGTTCAGCAGGCGAGACTGGGCGAGGGGCAGCTTTACCTCTCGCGCAGCGCTTCCTGCGACTTCATCATCGGCCGCAGCAGATAGCTCAGCACCGAGCGCTCGCCGGTCTTGATCTCCACCTGCGACGTCATGCCCGGGATGACGGGCAGCTTCTCGCCCTTGTACTTGAGGTTGTTGCGCTCGGACGTGACGATGACGCGGTAATGGCCCTCGCCGCTCTTGTCGCCCTCGGTGACGGCGTCGGGGCTCATGTAGGT
>NZ_JBFUMO010000853.1:0-1791 GCF_054049355.1 Roseateles sp. P5_E11
GGCCCGGACCTTGCGCGCCAAGGGGCCGGCCGCCGTCCTCGTGTCCCTGGGCGCCGAAGGCCTGTGCTGGGTCGATGGCCAAGGCACGCGCCGCGTGCCGGCCCGCAAGGTGAAGGCTGTTGATACCGTCGGCGCTGGCGATACCCTCGTTGGGGCCCTCATCACCGCGTTGGCCGAGGGCCAGCCCATCGAGAACGCGCTCGCCTTCGCCCAGGCCGCCGCGGCGCTGGCCGTGTCGCGCGCTGGCGTGCAGGATGCGATGCCGCGCCGCGCGGAAGTCGAGCAACTCCTCACGCAAACAAACTGAATCCCACAAGGAGAACAAGATGCCCCAGACCCTGCTGCTGCCCCGCTGGATCCTGACCATGAAGGCCGGCGAAGACACGCTGGAAAACCACGCGCTGCTGATCGACGGCGAGCGCATCGCGGCCGTCGGCCCGCGCGAGACGCTGCTGGCCCAGTATCCCCAGGCCGAGCGCGTCGAGCTGCCCGAGCAGATCCTCATTCCCGGCCTCATCAACGCCCATGCCCACTCGGCCATGACGCTGCTGCGCGGCGTCGCCGATGACGTGCCGCTGATGGACTGGCTGCAGAACCACATCTGGCCGCTGGAGAAGAAGTGGGTCAGCGAGGAGTGGACGTATCTGGGCTCCAAGCTCGCTGCGGCCGAGGGCCTGCGCAGCGGCACGACCTACATCAACGACATGTACTTCTTCCCGACCGCGATGGCCCGTGCCGCCGTGGACTCGGGCGTGCGTGCCGCCGTGTCGATGAACGTCATCGACTTTCCCACCGGCTATGCCTCGGGCCCCGACGACTACATCGCCAAGGGCATCGCCGCCTACGAACAGTACAAGGGCGAGAAGCTGCTGGACTGGACGAGTGCGCCGCACGCGCCCTACACGGTGTCCGACGAGACCTTCATCAAGCTGCGCGACCTGGCCGAGAAGCTGGACATCCAGATGCATTGCCACATCCACGAGACGGCGGGCGAGGTGGAAGACGGTTTGAAACAGTTCGGCGTGCGGCCGCTGGAACGGCTGACTAAGCTGGGACTGATGAACGAACGCATGATCGCGGTCCACATGGTGCATCTCAATAACGAGGAGATCGAGCTGATGGCCAGGAACGGGGTGCACCTGGTGCACAACCCCAATTCCAACCTCAAGCTGGCCTCGGGCGTCATGCCGTTGAAGGCGCTGGAGGCCGCCGGAGTCAACACCGTGCTGGGCACCGACGGCGCGGCGTCCAATAATCGTCTCGACATGTTCGGTGAGATCCGCTCAGCAGCGCTGTTAGCCAAAGGCATCACGGGCGACCCGACGGTGGCCTCTGCGCGCACTGCGCTGGAGATGGCCACGGTGCGCGCCGCCAAGGCCATGGGCCGCGCCGACGACCTCGGTTCGCTGGAGGTCGGCAAGCTGGCCGACTGCGTCGCCGTGTCGCTGGACAGCGTCGAATGCCAGCCCGTGTACAACGCCGCGGCGCAGCTTGTCTATGTTGCCGGCCGCGAGCACGTCAGCAATGTCTGGATCGGCGGCCGCCAGGTGCTGCGTGAGCGCCAACCGGTCACGATCGATGTGCCGGCACTGATGGCCGAGGTGCGCGACGTCGTCGGCCGAATGAAAGCGCCATGACCAGAGCGTGGAGCCAGCACGGCCGCTTCAGCCTCAATTGGCGTGGCGATGTGCTGGTTCTGCGCCTTGAAGGGACCTGGAACGAGGTGGCCGCCACGCGGCTGCGCCAAGAGGGCGGCCGCCTGGCCCGTGAGCGTGCCGGCCGCCCCTGGGG
>NZ_JBFUMO010000854.1:0-1790 GCF_054049355.1 Roseateles sp. P5_E11
GGCCCAGGAAGGCATCGGCGACACCATCCGCGTCAGCCTCACGCCCCAGCCGGGCGAGTCGCGCACCCAGGAAGTGGTCGTGGCGCTGGAGATCCTGCAGGCCCTGGGCCTGCGCCACTTCAACCCGAGCGTGACGGCCTGCCCGGGCTGTGGCCGCACGACGAGCACGACCTTCCAGGAACTGGCCAAGCAGATCGACGATTTCCTGCGCCTGCAGATGCCGGTCTGGCGCGGCAAATACCCCGGCGTCGAGGAGATGAAGGTGGCCGTCATGGGCTGCATCGTCAACGGCCCCGGCGAGAGCAAGCATGCCGACATCGGCATCAGCCTGCCCGGCACCGGCGAGGCCCCGGCGGCGCCGGTCTTCATCGACGGCGAGAAAGCGCTGACCCTGCGCGGCGACAACATTGCGGCCGAGTTCCACGCGCTGGTCGAAAACTACATCGAGAAGCGCTTCGGCGCCACAGCAACTGCATGAGCAAGGCGATTCAGGCGGTCAAGGGGATGAACGACATCCTCCCGACCAGCGTCACCCGCAAGGACAAGCTGCCCAGCAGCGAACTGTGGAGCTGGTTCGAGACCACGCTGCGCAAGGTGCTCGGCAGCTACGGCTACCAGTACATGCTGACGCCCGTCGTCGAGCCGACGGCGCTGTTCGTGCGCGGCCTGGGTGAGGTGACCGACATCGTCGAGAAGGAGATGTATTCCTTCACCGACGGCATGAACGGCGACCAGCTGACGCTGCGCCCCGAGGCCACGGCCGGCATCGTGCGCGCCATGGTCGAGCACAACGCCCTCTACAACGGGCCCCTCAGGCTGTGGACGATGGGCCCGATGTTCCGCCATGAGCGCCCGCAAAAAGGGCGCTACCGCCAGTTCAACCAGCTCGACGTCGAGGCCCTGGGCTTTGCCGGGCCTGATGTGGACGCTGAAATCATTCTGATGGTGCGCCGCCTCTGGCAGGCCCTGGGCCTGAGCGTGGGCCAGCATGTGCGCCTGGAGCTGAACTCGCTGGGCCAACCGGCCGAGCGCAACGCCCACCGCACCGCGCTGATCGCCCACTTCGAGGCCCATGCCGAGCTGCTGGACGAAGACGGCAGGAAGCGCCTGCACAGCAATCCGCTGCGCATCCTGGACAGCAAGAACCCGGCCATGCAGCCCGTCATCGAGGCGGCGCCCAAGCTGATGGACTTCCTCGGCGAAGAGACGCTCGCCCACTTCAACGCCGTGCGCGCGATCCTCGACGCGGCGGGTCTGGAGTACCGCGTCAACACGCGCCTGGTGCGCGGCATGGACTACTACAACCTGACTGTCTTCGAATGGGTGACCGACCAGCTCGGCTCCCAGGGCACAGTCTGCGGCGGCGGCCGCTATGACGGCCTGTTCGAACAGCTTGGCGGCAAACCGACGCCTGCCGTCGGCTTCGGCCTGGGCATCGAGCGCCTGCTGCTGCTGATCGACGAGCTCGGCCTGCCCGTGCCCTCGTCGGCACCCCAGGCCTACGCCATCGTGCCCGACGCAGCGGCCCTGCCGCAGGCTTTTGGCGTGCTGGAGGCGCTGCGCGAGGCCGGCGTCAGCGTGCAGATGCATGCCGGCGGCGGCTCGTTCAAATCGCAGTTCAAGAAGGCCGACGCGTCCGGCGCCCGCTTCGCCCTTGTCTTCGGTGCCGACGAACTGGCCCGTGGCGAGGTGAGCGTCAAACCCCTTCGTGACGGTGGCGAACAGCTCAGCCGGCCGCTCGCCGACGCGGCTGCCTGGGCCGCCGACCTCCTCCCCGCATAATCCCGGGC
>NZ_JBFUMO010000855.1:0-1790 GCF_054049355.1 Roseateles sp. P5_E11
CCATAGACGTAGATGGGGATGTCAGGGTTGCGGTTGCGGATCTCCTGGATGAACTTGCGCAGATTCAGCACGACAGGGTCCATCTCGGGCCCCGCGGTGAATTCCTCGTCGTCAATGGACAGGATGAATGCCGAGGCGCGGCTTTGCTGCTGGGCGAACTGCGACAGATCGCCGTAGCTCGTCACGCCCAGGACTTCCATGCCCTCCTTCTGGATGGCCTCGGCCAACGCGCGGATGCCCAGGCCCGAGGTGTTCTCGGAGCGGTAATYCTCATCGATGATGACGATGGGAAAGTGAAAACGGATCATCGGCGGCCTCCAGCGGGCGGGCATCAAAAAACGAAGCGGCGAAGTGTAGGGCCGCAGCATGTCCCACTCGCGTCAGCGCAGTCTATAAACTGACCCGACAACACTTACCTGGGGAGACAAGATGGAATGGAACTGGGCCACCGTCTGGTGGATCGCTGCAGGAGCGCTCGTCGCGGCCGAATTGGCCAGCGGCACCTTCTATCTGCTGATGCTGGCCGTGGGCGCCATCGCCGGTGCGCTGGCGGCTCATCTCGGCGCGAGCTTGACCGCACAAGTGCTGACCGCCGCCGTCACGGGCGGCGCAGCGGTCGTGGGCTGGCACCTGCGGCGCAGCCGCATGCCCGCAGCCGCTCCCGCTGCAAGCAACCCAGATGTCAACCTCGACATCGGTCAATCCGTCCAGGTCGAGACCTGGTCAACCGACGGCCGGGCCAAGGTGCAATACCGCGGCGCTGCCTGGCAGGCACGCTTCATCGGCAGTCCGCCGGCCCAAAGTGGCCGGCATGTGATTCGCGCGGTCGAAGGCAGTTGTCTGCTCCTCGATCGCTGAGCCTGCAAACCAACAACACCGGGAGGCCTCATGGGGTTCCAAATCGCACTCGTCATCCTCGTCATCGCGGCCATCTTCGTGGCGCGCTCCATCAAGGTCGTCCCGCAGCAGAACGCCTGGGTGGTGGAGCGCCTGGGCAAATACCACGGGACGCTCACACCGGGGCTCAACTTCCTCGTGCCCTTCGTCGACCGGCTGGCCTACAAGCACTCACTGAAGGAGATCGCGCTCGATGTGCCCAGCCAGGTCTGCATCACCAAGGACAACACCCAGTTGACGGTTGACGGCATCCTCTACTTCCAGGTCACCGACCCCATGCGGGCGAGCTACGGCGCGAGCAACTATGTTGTCGCCATCACGCAATTGGCGCAAACGACGCTGCGCTCAGTCATCGGCCGCATGGAGCTGGACCGCACCTTCGAGGAGCGCGCCGTCATCAACACGTCCGTCGTCGAGGCCCTGGACGAGGCGGCCTTGAACTGGGGCGTCAAAGTGCTGCGCTACGAGATCAAGGACCTGACGCCGCCGCCAGCCATCCTGCATTCCATGCAGGCGCAGATCACGGCGGAGCGCGAGAAACGCGCGCTGATTGCGGCGTCAGAAGGCCGGCGCCAGGAGCAGATCAATATCGCGACCGGCGAACGTGAGGCGGCCATTGCACGCTCGGAGGGTGAGAAGCAGGCCGAGATCAACCAGGCACAGGGCCAGGCCGCAGCGATCACCGCTGTCGCGGACGCGACTTCGGACGCCATCCGCAAGATCGCAGCGGCCATCCAGCAGCCGGGCGGTGATCAGGCTGTGCAGCTGAAGGTCGCCGAGAAGGCTGTCGACGCCTATGCCCAGCTTGCGCAGAAGAACAACACGATGATCGTGCCGGGCAATATGACGGAAGTCGCTGGTTTGATCGGCACCGCCATGGCGTTGTTCAAAGG
>NZ_JBFUMO010000856.1:0-1785 GCF_054049355.1 Roseateles sp. P5_E11
GCGCACAGCCTTGCCCTTTGACTACAAAGGAACGAAGGCCTACCTGTCGGCAGGCAACAACTACGTGCAGCGCTCGGGCAAGAATTCGCCCAGCGTGTCGGGGCTGTACACCACCCAATGGAATACGGACATCGGGCGCGTCGGCGTGCTGCTGGACCTCTCCTACAACCACTCCAGCTTCCAGAATGAGAGCATCCAGCTGGATGCCTACTTCCCGCGGACCGACCTGATCGCCGGCAAGGTGGCCTGGGCGCCGAAATCGGCCTCGTTCCGGAACAACACCGGCGACACCGAACGTGCCGGCTTCTACGCCGCGCTGCAGTGGAAAAAGGACAGGATGGACTCGTCGCTGACCTATTTCCTGTCGGGCGCACGGGAGACGGGCAGCGAGCAGGGCATCTACACCGGAGTGGAGAACCCGTACAAGTCGGTGATCAAGAATGCGACGTACGACGCCAACAACGTGCTGACCTCTGGCCTCTACACCTACCCCAGCGGGGGCCTCGGGGCGAACACCTTTGCCGATGGCGGCCTGGGCTTCAACGTCTCGCGCGGCTGGAATCGGAGCAATTCGAAAACCGGTGAACTGGCGTGGAACTTCAAGTGGGCCATCAACGACCAGTGGCTGGTGCAGAACGACGTCCAATGGGTTCATGCGAAGAACGATTCGATCGGCCGCAACATGCAGCTGGGCACCTACGTGCCGAGCATGGGCATCGACGTGTCCGGAAAGAGTCCGGTGCGCATCGGGTTCGACCAGACCGCCACGGATTTCCTGGCCGAYCCGAAGAACTATTACTGGAACCTGGTCATGCCGGGCATGAGCAAGGCCGATGCCGACCTCTACGCCTGGAAGGCCGACGCGCGTTACCGTTTCGAGGACAACCCCATCCTGCGTGACATCCGTGTCGGCGTGAGAGCCACCTATCGCGTGGCACGCCACTACGACGCCACGGGCAATACCTGGACGTCCACTTCCGATCCTTGGGCCGTCAAGCAGACCTCCACGCCCGGCAAGCCGCCTGCGGTCACCGATGGGCTCGACTGGCAATCACGCGGAAGCTTCGGCTACATGAGCGACCCGCGCTACCAGACCGTGCCGGTCGAAGTGTTCAACTTCAGCAACTTCTATGGCGGCAAGGCGGGCAAGCTGCCGAACATCGTCATGCCGACGATCGGTGCCGTGCGCGACTACCCGAACACATACAAGACGCTGGCCAACGATTACCGCTACCAGCAATGCCTGGATGGCAAGGCGCTGTTCCCCACCATGAACATCACGTGCGACTACGCGAAGGACTATCAGAACTTCCAGGAGCTGGTTTTCGACGGCAACCCGGAAAAGACCAGCACGCACAGCGAACAGACCGACGCGGTCTACGCCACGCTGCGCTTCGGCTTCGACGACCTGAAGTTCCCGATCGAAGGCAACGCCGGTGTGCGTGTCGTGCTGACCCGCGACGTCTCGCACGGCTACACAGCTTTCCAGACGCAATACAACTCGCAGACGCCGCCCGATCTGCCGCGCTTCGACCAGCTCGGAGGGCCTCTGAACGTGCAGAACGAATTCGTCAAGGTGTTGCCGTCGCTCAACCTGAAGATGAACTTCACCGACAGGTTGCAGGCTCGCCTGGCGATGGCCCAGAGCATGAACCGACCCGGCTTCAACCAACTTGGCGAGTACATCAAGCTGTGGCAGGACTACGACGCCATCAACCAGAGGGTCTCCTACCGTGGCGAGAACTCTGGCAACGTCAAGCTCAAGCCGATCACGGCCAACAGCTA
>NZ_JBFUMO010000857.1:0-1784 GCF_054049355.1 Roseateles sp. P5_E11
TCGGCGGCGGGGTTCCACCAGGGGTCGACGATGAGGACGTAGTCGGCCATCGTCAGGTTCAAACCGAACCCGCCGGCCTTCAGGCTGATGAGGAACACATCGCCCTCGCCACGCTGGAAGGCCGCCACGCGCTTGGTGCGCTCGGCTTGCGGCGTGCTGCCGTCCAGGCGCTGGAAGGGCAGGGCCATCTGCGTGAGGCGCTCGCCCAGCAGGTCGAGGTAGTCGGTGAACTGGCTGAAGACGAGGGCCTTGTGGCCGCCCGCCACCAGCTCGCGCACGATGTGCTCGAACTCGGCCATCTTGGCTCCCACCAGGCCCAGCTCGGGTGACACGAGGCGCGGGTCGCAGGCGGCGCGACGCAGGCGCATCAGCTCGGCCAGCACCTGCATGGGTGCGGCGCGCTCGCCGCTGGCCGCTGCCGCGGCCACCGCCGCTTGCGCGTCGCGGCGCAGGGCTTCGAGGAAGTGGCGTTCCTGCTCGCTGGGCTCCACGCGGTGGACGATCTCGGTGCGTGGGGGCAGGTCTTGCAGCACTTGCGCCTTGGTCCGGCGCAGCAGGAAGGGCGCGACGATGCGGCGCAGCCGGGCGCGGGCCGTCGCGTCCTGCTGGCGCTCGATGGGGCCCGCAAAGCGCTCATTGAACTGCTGCGGTGTGCCCAGCAGGCCGGGGTTGATGAGGTTCATGATGGACCACAGGTCCGCCAGCCGGTTCTCGACCGGCGTGCCGGACAGGGCCAGGCGGAAGTCGGCATCGAACTCGGCGACCGACTTGGCGCGCTTGGTGGCGGCGTTCTTCAGCGCCTGGGCTTCGTCCAGCACCAGCGTGGCCCAGCGGCGCGCGGCAAAGCCCTCGGCGTCGATCTGCGCCAGCGCGTAGCTGGCGACGATGACATCACCCGGGCCGGCGGCTTGCAGCAGCGCGCTGCGGTCGGCGGCTTCGGCGTAGACCTGCACATTCAGCCCCGGCGAAAACGCGGCGCACTCGGCCGCCCAATTGCCGCAGACCGACGTGGGCGCCAGCACCAGGGCCGGGCCCAGCGCGCTGCGCTCGATCAGCAGGGCCAGCGTCTGCACCGTCTTGCCCAGGCCCATGTCGTCGGCCAGGCAGGCGCCAAAGCCGGCGGCGGCCAGGCGGCTCATCCACGCAAAGCCCTCGGCCTGGTAGGCACGCAGCTCGGCACGCAGGGATTTCGGCGGCTGGGGCTGCAGCGCGGCGGCGGCCGTGAGCTGCTCCACCCGCGCCCGCCAGGCCTTGTCGCCGCCCAAGCGCACGCCGGCCAGGCCCTGGTCCAGCCAGGCGGCGCTGGCATTGGGCAGTTGCAGCTCGCCCTTCTTGGTCTGGGCCAGTGAGTCCAGGTCGCGCAGCTGCTGGCGCAGTTGCTCGGACAACGCCAGGTAGTGCCCCTCGGCCATGCGCACGAAGCGGCTCTTGCTGGCGCGGCTCAGGGACAGCAGCTCCTGCAGGCCGACGACGCGGCCTTCCTCGACCTGCACCTCACCGGTCACGCCCAGCCAATCGCGCCCGCTGCTGACCTCGATCTGCACCGCGGCGCCGTCCACCGGCAGTACGCGCATCGGCTTACCCTTGGGCCAGGCCAGCGCGGCGATTGCCGCCAGGCCGGGCAGGCGCTCCACGGCGGCCAGCGCCTCCTCGGCATCGGCCAGCAGCCAGGGCTGGTCGGGCGGCTGCTCGGGGTCGAGAAAGGGCAGGGCTTCGATGACGGCGGCGCGGTGCTGGGTCTCGGCACCCAGGTCACGCTCCGTGGCCAGGCTCAGGCCCTCGTG
>NZ_JBFUMO010000858.1:0-1783 GCF_054049355.1 Roseateles sp. P5_E11
GCAGCAGCTCCAGCAGCATCGGCCAGGTCAGCGCAAACAGACGGGGACGAGCGGACAAGGCGGTCATTACCGGGTCTTAACGACGGGATTCACACAAGTCACGACAAGCTCGCCAGAATGGTTAGGGTCTATTGACCTGTGAATCGTCCCCGCGCTGGGGTGGCCAAGGGTGCAGAGCTAGGCGCAGTCCGCCGCCCAGGCTGGCCGCCTGGGCAAGGGCTGCAACAACGCGCTGCGCCCTTGGCCACCCCAGCGCGGGGACGATTCACAGGTCAATAGACCCTAACCATTCTGGCGAGCTTGTCGTGACTTGTGTGAATCCCGTCGTTAAGACCCGGTAATGACCGCCTTGTCCGCTCGTCCCCGTCTGTTTGCGCTGACCTGGCCGATGCTGCTGGAGCTGCTGCTGGGCATCGGCATCGGCATCATCGGCACCGGCCTGGCCGCCCGGCTGTCCGACAACAGCGGCGCCGCCTTCGGCCTGGCCAACCAGGTGTTCGCCGCGGTCTTTGTATTGTTCCGTGTCATCGGTGCCGGTGTCAGCGTGGCTGTCACCCAGGCCCTGGGTGCGGGCCGGCGCGACCAGGCCGATGCGGTGGCCCGCGCCGTGGTCGGCGCCAGCACCTGGCTGGGCGTGGGCGGGGCCGTGGCGGCATTGATTGCGGCAGGCCCGTTGCTGACGCTGGTGAACGCGCCGCCCGAAGTGGCGCCGCTGGCCAAGACGCTGCTGCAGGCGCTGGCGCCGGCGCTGCTGCTGGACGCCTGGAACGCCAACATGTCCAGCGTCATGCGTTCGCACCTGCGCAGCCGCGAGGCGCTGGCCGTCGTCGTGCTCATCCAGGTCGTCACGCTGGTGGTGGCCCTGCTGGCCATGCCGCGCCTGGGCCTGGTGGGCTATGCGCTGGCCTGCACCTGCGGGCGCGGCATGGGCCTGATGCTGCATATCTTGCTGTGGCGCACGCGCTTGAACCTGCGGCTGCGCGCGGCCGACTGGTGGCGGCTGGTGCGCAAGCCGCTGAAGACCGTGCTGCACATCGGCATCCCCGGCGCGGCGGAGAACATCTCCTGGCGCCTGGCCTTCATGACCAGCCTGGCTGCCGTGGCCCAGCTTGGCGCCCATGCGCTGGCCACGCACGCCTATACGACGCAGTTCCTGCACGTGATCCTGATGTTCAGCCTGGCCATCAGCTTTGCGGTGGAGATCATGGTCGGCCACATGATCGGCGCGGGCAAGTTGCGTCGGGCTGACCGGCTGGTGCGGCGTTCCCTGGCGCTGGGCATTGCGCTGGCGCTGGTCGTCTCGACGGCTTTTGCGCTGGCAGGGCCCTGGCTGCTGACCCGCTTCACCTCCGACCCGGCCATCATTGCGCTGGGTTGCACGCTGCTGTGGTGGACGGTGCTCGTCGAGCCTGGGCGCAGCTTCAACCTCGTCGTCATCAACGCGCTGCGGGCCGCCGGAGACGCACGCTACCCGGTGATGGTGGGCTCGGCCTCCATGGCCATCGTGCTGGCGGGCGGCAGCTGGTTTCTCGGGGTTTACCTGGGGTGGGGCCTGGTTGGCGTGTGGATTGCTTATGCCGCTGATGAATGGATTCGCGGCCTTTTGATGTGGCGGCGTTGGGCGACACTCGGCTGGCTGCCCCATGCCCGTGCGGCTCACCGGCGGCTGCGCCACAGCCGGGCCCATTGATTCGCGTGAATCGGTATTTTCCTATCCAGTAAAACTTGAGGGATGTTTTCTACAATGCGCCCCTTCCGCCTTGCTCACCCCATGCCCATGACG
>NZ_JBFUMO010000859.1:0-1782 GCF_054049355.1 Roseateles sp. P5_E11
CCGTCGGTGCTGGCCGAGGCCGCTCTGCAAGCCGCTTGGCCTGACCTCCGCGGTGCCTTGCAACTTGGTTTGGCCTGCATGGGCGAATACGATTTCAAGAAAGACACCCGAGAAACCGGCAGCGGTGCGGCAAGCTGCTGGTACATGTTTGACGGCGACGAAGATCCTGGTTATCGCTGGTAGCCCTATGGCGCCATACCGACGTTTTTGTCCAGGGCAATTTGACTTGGCACTGCGGCCGCCTACGACGCATGCGTATGAGTCAGCGAAGTTGCGATCCAGCTTGCGTATTCGCTCGAAGCGCCTGCTATGGGCACGGCGAAGACTGCAGGCACTTGGTAGGGATGCAATTCCAGAAGCAGCGCCTCGAGCGCCGAATACAGGACTCGTTTCGTCTTGAACATCAGCCGCACCTCGGCCTCGCACTCGATGGCGCCCTGCCAGCGGTAGATGCTGCGGATGGCCTCGGTCTGCACGCAGGCGGCGAGGTGCTGCTCGACGGCGGCGCGGGCCAGGGCATCGGCCTGCTCTTGGCTGGCGACGGTGGTGAAGACGGCCACCAGGTCGGTGTCCCCGGTGTCCATCACCAGATCTTCCACCAGCGCTTGTGGGCCGGCGACGCGACGGTTGAAGCGCCGCCATCTGCGAGAAACCCCTCGCGCAGGGTCTCCAGGCTTTGCGGGTTGACGCTCCAGGCACCGGCCACCTCCATCACGTCTTCTTCATGGGCGTAGCGCAGGTCGTTGCGCTCCCAGTAGCTGTCATTGCCAGCCTCGGGGGCGTCAGGGTTGAAGAAGCGATGCCCGAGAGCCATCTCCTCTGGCGTTTGGCCGCCCAAGTCGATCTGGACCTCGCCGCTACAGCCGTTGTAGGTGTAGGCGCGGTTCAGCTCACCATGCGCCGCACGCGCCCACGCATGAGCCTCCACGACCCGGTGACTGGCGAAAAACTGCACCTCGACGCCCAGTTCGACCGACAACTGGGGCAGCTTGCTGGCGAAGACCGGTGGGTTGCCATCCGCCAGATCGAGGAAGCCGCTGCTCATGGCCAGCGTCCAGCCGTTGATGGGGGGCGTGATGAACACCTTGCCGCGATCGCCGTAGCCGGCCGCGATACCGGCCTCGGCGGTTGCGGGCTCGAGCTGCCTGAGCCCCAGGGCACGGGCCACCGCTTCGGTGTTTGGGTTGTGGATGGCGAACCATGCCGTCTTGTAGCCAAAGCTCATGATGGGCCGTCAACCCCGTGCCGAGGGCTGCGACGTTAGCGTCACTTCTTGGCCGCCGGCCTGTGGATCATCGTCCTCTGGAACCAGGCCTCGTTCATGCGCGACAGGAAGTCGGGCGTG
Organism: Roseateles sp. P5_E11; assembly: GCF_054049355.1. Taxonomy (NCBI): domain Bacteria; kingdom Pseudomonadati; phylum Pseudomonadota; class Betaproteobacteria; order Burkholderiales; family Sphaerotilaceae; genus Roseateles; species Roseateles sp. P5_E11. The sequence continues at coordinate 1,346 of NZ_JBFUMO010000859.1, forward strand.
ATCAGGAAACCGCAGCCATCCCCGATCACGGCCTCGCTGCCACAGTGCGGGCACATGGCGGTCTGCTCGTCGATGGCCTTGGGGTCGTCCATGTTCTGCACCGTCAGTCCCGTCCAGCCGACGATGGCATCGGGCTTGAAGATCTGTACGCAATTGCAGCAGCCGCAGCGCTTGCTCTTCTCGATCTGGGCGTAGTTGTTGGTCGTGTAGCGGTAGGCGGCGAGCAGTTCGTTCATGGTGACAACGGTAAGGGGCGCGGATAGCTGGAGTGTGGGGCCGCGGCTGGGGGAGCGCCATCGCGCTTCTATGGATCCACCCCTGCAGGTCGGGGGCCGGAATGGGCGGGTGCGGCGCCCCGAAGCGCGCTGCTGGCGCCGTCACGGTTTGCAGGGCACCGCGAAGTCGACGTGGTAGTGCTCGTCATGCCTCACCCAGGG
>NZ_JBFUMO010000860.1:0-1778 GCF_054049355.1 Roseateles sp. P5_E11
ACGCTCGACAAGGAGGCCGATGGCCGCATCGAGCGCGTGTTCAAGCAGGGCGACCGCACGGTGCGCGAGGACTATCGCAAGGATGGCTCGCACGCCGAGATGTCGGTGCTGCTGCCCAACGGCGTCATCGTCGAGGCCAAGGGCGAGCAGGTCGGCATCGACCAGCTGCGCGGCGTCATCAGCGGCGTCGACCTCAACAAGCTCGCCACCACAGCGCGCCAGCCCGGCTGAGCGCAGTCGCCTTTCAACCCAGTGCTGCAATCACCTCGGGCGGTGCCTGCACCAGCTCGATCAGCACGCCCTCTCCGCCGATGGGGAACTCATCGTTGCTCTTCGGGTGGATGAAGCAGATGTCGTAACCGGCCGCGCCCTTGCGGATGCCACCGGGCGCAAAGCGAACGCCCTGCGCCGTCATGGCAGCCACGGCCGCTGGCAGGTCGTCCACCCACAGGCCGATGTGGTTCAACGGCGTGGCATGCACGGCCGGTTTCTTCTCCGGGTCCAGCGGCTGCATCAGGTCCACCTCGACGGCATGCACGCCCTGCCCCAGCGTGCAGATGTCCTCATCGACGTTCTCGCGCTCGCTCTTGAAATTGCCGGTCACCGGCACGCCCAGCAGGTCCACCCACAGGCGGCGCAGCTTGTCCTTGTCCAGGCCGCCGATGGCGATCTGCTGCAGGCCGAGGACTTGGAAGGGACGGGGCGTGGCTTGGGTCATGGCGTGACTCGCGTCAGGTTGTGGGGGGCTGAAGGCGCTGCTGCAGCCTGTCCAGAAGGGCCAAGGCGATGGGCAATCCTTGCCAGCCGGCATCGCCGGGCATACAGCGCTGCAGCGCCTCATCGGAGTGGGTCAGCGGTGCCGCCATGAAAGCGTAGCGGCGGCTCAGCGTCTCGTCGCCCACCAGTTCCAGGAAGCGCAGGTGCAGGTAGAGGGCGAACAGCGGTTTGGTGTGGTGGCTGCCGATGCTGGTGCCACCGACATGCCAGACCGGCGCCTCGCTGGCCATGGGCACGAAGCGCGGCGTCCAGCCCTCTGCCTGGGCCACGATCAGCAGCACGTGCAGGGTGTCGAAGAAGCCCTGGTAGGGCTTCAGGTAGCTGCGCGGCCCGAGATGCAGTTGTGCAAAAGGCTCGGCCACCGAGGCCGGAGCGCGACGGTACAAGCGCGCGTCGACCTGCCAGCGCTCCATCAGCTCGCGCAGCACCGGGGCGTTGAGGAAGAGCAGATGCGTCAGCGGGTAGGCCAGGCCGGTCCCCTCGCTGCGGGCCTCGAAGCAGCTGACCATGCTGTCCCGCCCCGTGGGCAGCAAGCGCGGCAACAGGCCGCCGTCAAAGACGTAGGCGTCATGGTCGAGGATGCCAAAGCTGGCGCCCTCGGTGCGCAGCAGCAGGCTGACGACCGCGCCATGCGGTGCGCTGGACGCCGGCAGCGTCGGCAGCACATGCAGGGGCAGCGTCGGGAAGCGCCGCGCCAGCCATTGCCGTTCCCAGCGCCGGGCGCCGTTCGCCAGCAGCACCAGCTGTGCGCTGTCCACGAGCAGGCTCAGGCAGGGCTGCAGGAAATGCAGCGTCTGCGGCATCACGATGACGTAAAACCGCGGCCGGCCGTCTTGCGGCAGCCGCTGCTGGAACTCGGCGCAGCGCCGCGCGCCGGCAGTGCCGCTCAGCAGCGCCGCATTGCAGGGCTGGGCAAGTGCGCGCCAGGCGCGCAGCAGCACGGCCGCCGGCAACTGCCACAGCAGCGCCTGGGCCTTGCCGAAGCCGCGCTGGCGCAGCGG
>NZ_JBFUMO010000861.1:0-1768 GCF_054049355.1 Roseateles sp. P5_E11
CAGCTCATGAGTGCGACCATGCTGCAGCCAGGCGATTGCGCCGTCATCATCAGCAATTCTGGGCGCAGCCGCGACCTGCTGGATGCGGCCGACATCGCGCGCAAGAAGGGCGCGACCATCATCATCATCACGGCCAGCGCTTCGCCGTTGGCGCAGTTGGCGCTAGGCCCCAGCCAGATCCTGCTGGCGGTGGACCATCCCGAAGACTTCGACCGCTATAGCCCCATGGTGTCGCGTTTGCTGCATCTGATCGCGGTGGACATCCTGACCACGGGCGTGGCGCTGAAGCTGGGCCAGCACCTGCGGCCCATGCTGCAGGAGATCAAGAAGAATCTGCGCGCGAAACGTTACGCGGGCTGATCAGACGGCCGCGGCAGGCGGCCACAGCAGTTCGGCCACGCCGTAGACGCGAGCCAGTTCGCGAAGCTTGTCGGGCGCGTTGTCCAGCTTCAGCGTTGCGCCCTGCTCGGTGCACTGGCGCCCGGCCGACAGCAACACGCTCAGCGCCGCGGAATCGAAATCCTTCAACTCGGCAGCCGACAGCCTGACCTCACGGCCGGCCGCCGCCAGCACCTGGGCGGCCTCGGCGCGCAGGGCGGGCGACATCTGCGCCCAGGCGGCGCGGGCGCCGTCCGTGCGCAGCCGTGCAGGCAGCTTCAGGCCGCTCAAGATCAGCCCTTGGCGGCGGGAGCGCCGGCCTTGGCGTTCTTGTCCGCCAGGCTCTTGATCAGGCCGTCGATGCCGTTGGCGCCGATCTCCTGGGCGAAGCTGTTGCGGTACTGGTCCGCCAGCCAGATGCCCAGCACATTGACGTCATAGATCTTCCACTCGGCACCGGCCTTCTCCAGGCGATAGTCGAGCTGGATGGCATCGCCCTTGCCACGGATCTCGGTCTTCACGACGACCTCGGTGTCGGTCGGCTGGGCGCGCAGCGGCTTCAGGCCGATGGTCTGGTCCTTCACCTGCGTCAGCGCGCCGGCATAGGTGCGCACCAGCAGGGTCTTGAACTCGGCCTGCAGCTTGGTCTGCTGCTCCGGCGTGGCCTGGCGCCAGAAGCGGCCGACGGCCGATGCCGTCATGCGCTGGAAGTTGACGTGAGGCATCACCTTGGCGTCGACCAGGGCGATGATCTTGTTGACGTTGCCGGCCTGGATGTCCTTGTCGGCCTTGACGGCCTCGATGGTTTCCAGGGACAGCTGGCGGATCAGCTGGTCGGGCGTGCCGCCATCGGCCGCATGGGCGCCATGCACGAGGCCAAGGCTCAAGGTCGCCAGGGTGGCCACGGTGAGCAGGCGGCGGCGCAGGGATTTCAGCACAGTCATGGTTTCGCTTTCTCTGAACGGGACGGGCGCTCAACGCGCCAGTCCGGATTTTGGTTGGCTCTCGGGACGTAACCGTTCGCGTGCGGATTCACCGCGCCGCTGCAGAGGCAGGCTCGGCAGGCTTCTTCACGTTCGCCGCGGGTTCGGACGCCGCAGGCTCGGGCGCTGAAGCTGCGGTGGCCGCTGCCGAAGCGCCGTTGCCCGGCACGAGCACCTCGACCTCGTCGTCATCATCGAAGCTGCCGCGGCGTTGCAGATAGGCGTCGCGGTAAAAGGTGTATTTGTCCAACGCAATGCCATCGAGCATTTCACCGGCACGCAGGAAGTTGGAGCGCGTGTTGACGAGGCTCAGCGCGGTAATTGCGACCTTCTTGCGGCCATCGTCGAAGATCACGCCCGGCGAGGCCTGCCAGTCCACCGGCAAGGCCAGCGAGTCGCGCACCGAG
>NZ_JBFUMO010000862.1:0-1767 GCF_054049355.1 Roseateles sp. P5_E11
GCAAGAAGCCGGCCGAGTACAAGGGCGTGGCCAAGTTCTTCGAATACCTGGCGCGGGCCGATGTCGCCTCGGAAAGCCACAAGCGCACCGGCTACCTGCCGGCCACCAAGGCGGCCTTTGTTGCTACCGAGGCCAGCGGCTTCTACAAGGCCAACCCGGGCAGCGACGTGGCCGTCAACCAGATGATCCGCAAGACCACCGACAAGTCGCGTGGCGTGCGCCTGGGCAACCACCCGCAGATCCGCACCATCGTCGATGAGGAATTCGAGCTGATCTGGGCCGGCAAGAAGACCGCGAAGGAAGGTATCGATGCCGCCATTCAGCGCGGCAACGAGCAGCTCGAAAAATTCGCTAGAACGGCCAAGCTCTGAACTGAGATGAGGCCCCCACGCTCGCCATACTCGCTGCCCCCCGAGGGGGCGCCAGTGCCCTCCGGACGGCCGAGCGGGCACTGACATGGCGCAAGAAAAACGCGTCGTCTTCCGCTCCCGCTGGCTGCCGTGGCTGCTGCTGGCGCCGCAGGCGGCGGTCATCGGCGTGTTCTTCTTCTGGCCGGCGGCCCAGGCGCTGCTGCAGTCGCTGCAGCAGCAGGATGCCTTCGGCCTGTCAACCGAATGGGTTGGCCTGGACAACTTCAAGGCGCTGTGGGCCGACGCGAGCTATCTCGACTCGTTCAAGACCACGGCGGTTTTCTCCTTGCTGGTGGCGGTGCTGGGCCTGTCGATTTCTCTGCTGCTGGCCGTCATGGCCAACCGCGTGGTGCGCGGCGCGGGCATCTACAAGACCCTGCTGATCTGGCCCTATGCCGTGGCGCCGGCCATCGCCGGCGTGCTGTGGCTCTTCATGTTCGCGCCGTCCATCGGCATCGTGGCCTATGGGCTGCGGGCCCTGGGCTACGACTGGAACCACCTGCTCAACCCCGACCACGCCATGACGCTGATCGTCATGGCCGCGGTGTGGAAGCAGATCTCCTACAACTTCCTGTTCTTCCTGGCCGGCCTGCAGTCCATTCCGCGCTCGCTCATCGAGGCGGCCGCCATCGACGGCGCCAGCCCCTGGCGGCGCTTCTGGGACGTGACCTTCCCGCTGCTCTCGCCCACCAGCTTCTTCCTGTTGGTGATCAACATCGTCTACGCCTTCTTCGACACCTTCGGCATCGTCGACGCCGCCACGCAAGGCGGCCCCGGCAAGGAGACGGCCATCCTGGTCTACAAGGTCTATCACGACGGCTTCAAGGCCCTGGACCTGGGTGGCTCGGCGGCGCAGAGCGTGGTGCTGATGGTCATCGTCGTCAGCCTGACCATCCTGCAGTTCCGCTTCGTCGAGAAGAAAGTGAACTACTAGAGAAGGTACCCAAAGGCCCGACATGCCCGCTCATCCAGCCCAGACACCCCCACTMGTCGTTGCAAATGCTCGCCGTAGCACGAGCTACGGCTGTGCTTTGCGCCTCGATTGGGGCCGCCTGTCCCGTCTGCTCGGTCACGCCGAGCCTCTGGGTACCTTCTGATGGTCGAAAGAAAACCCTGGCTGGACTGGCTGGCCCACGCCATCCTGGCTCTAGGCGTGGTGGTGGTGGCCTTTCCGCTCTACATCACCTTCGTCGCCGCCACCCACACGGCCCAGGACATCGTCCACGCACCCATGCCGCTGCTGCCCGGCGGCCATCTGCTCGACAACATGGCCACGGCCCTGGGCGGCGGCACCGGTTCGGGCTCCAGCGCGCCGGTGGCCCGCATGATGTGGGTGAGCTTCGTGACGGCCATGGTG
>NZ_JBFUMO010000863.1:0-1767 GCF_054049355.1 Roseateles sp. P5_E11
GACGGATGCGGGTCAGCGAGGCTTCGAGGTGCGGGTTCAGGCGTATCTCTGGCGCGTTCATCAACTGGTGGCACGAGCTGCGTCGAAAGTATCGCGCCTGCAACAGGTGCGGGTTTTCAACCAGTTGCCAAATTCCTGGCACAAAAAAGCCCGGTAACCATTGCTTACCGGGCGACGGGCGGCGCGAGAGCTTAGCGCTTCAGCGAATCGCGAATCTCCCGCAGCAGTTGAATGTCTTCCGGCGTGGCCGGCGGCTCGGCCGGCGCGACCGCGGCTTCGGGTTCGCGCTTGAGGCGGTTGATCTGCTGAATCATCAGGAAGATGACGAAAGCCAGGATGATGAAGTTCAGCGAAACGGTCAGGAAGCTGCCATAGGCCAGCACGGCGCCGGTTTTCTTGGCTTCGGCCAGCGTCGTGGCCGTCTGGCCGGCCAGCGGGATGAAGTAATTGCTGAAATCCAGGCCGCCGAAGATCTTGCTGACGACCGGCATGATGACGTCGCCGACCAGGGAGTCGACGATCTTGCCGAAGGCGCCGCCGATGATCACGCCGACCGCCAGGTCGACGACATTGCCTTTGACGGCGAACTCCTTGAACTCGGAGAAGAAACTCATGCGGGGCTCCTGGATGGCGATGTCTGTGAGATGACTCGGACGGATGTTGGCGCCAAGTCCGGCGAGCTAGAAGGCGGGTAAACCTGCGGTCGGTCGTCGCTTGGCCGAGCCTCGGGTAAGCGTCCGTTAGAATCCTGGGCTGCCCCTGATCAGAAGTCTCTTTAGAGGACCCTCATGAGTGACCAGCAAGTGGACCAAGGCAAGCGCACCTGGTTGATTGCAACCGGTTGCGCCGGCGCCGTTGGTGGCGTTGCGACTGCCGTGCCCTTCGTCAGCACTTTTGCGCCGAGCGAGCGCGCCAAGGCCGCTGGTGCCCCCGTCGAGGTCGACATCTCCGGCATCAAGCCCGGTGAGAAGCTGACCGTCGAATGGCGTGGCAAGCCGGTCTGGATCGTGCGCCGCACGCCGGAACAGCTCGAGGCCCTGAAGAAGAACGACGGCCAGCTGGCCGACCCGAACTCAGACCGCAAGGCCTTCCCCATCCCCGACTACGCCAAGAACGAGAACCGCTCGATCAAGCCCGAGTACCTCGTCGTCGTCGGCATCTGCTCGCACCTGGGCTGCTCGCCGAGCGACAAGTTCGCAACCGGCGCCCAGCCCTCGCTGCCGGATGACTGGGCGGGCGGTTTCCTGTGCCCCTGCCACGGTTCGACCTTCGACATGGCCGGCCGCGTGTTCAAGAACAAGCCCGCGCCCGACAACCTCGAAGTGCCGCCATACATGTATCTGTCGGACACCCGGCTGGTCATCGGTGAAGACAAGAAGGCCTAACGGAGCACGGGACGAGACATGGCTGAATTCAAAGAAGCACCCGCAGGCGCCTCGGCAGGCGTGAAGACCATGACCTGGMTGGAGAACCGGTTCCCGACCGCGTTCGACGCCTACAAGGTCCACATGTCGGAGTACTACGCGCCGAAGAACTTCAACTGGTGGTACATCTTCGGCTCGCTGGCKCTGCTGGTCCTCGTGATCCAGATCGTCACCGGCATCTTCCTGGTGATGCACTACAAGCCCGACGCAGGCCTGGCCTTCGCGTCGGTCGAGTACATCATGCGCGATGTGCCCTGGGGCTGGCTGATCCGCTACATGCACAGCACGGGCGCCTCGGCCTTCTTTGTCGTTGTCTACCTGCACATGTTCCGCGGCCTGATCT
>NZ_JBFUMO010000864.1:0-1765 GCF_054049355.1 Roseateles sp. P5_E11
GGCCCGCAATTGCCCGAGCAGGTCACGGAGCGCGCAGCCGGGTGGTTCTTGTAGCGGCTCGGAACCATGCCCATGAAGTTGCGGAAGAACGTCTTGTTGTCGTCCTCGCTGTTGGTCAACGTAGAGAGGTAGCTGTCGGTGAAGCTGCGCGCCTGGTCCGGCGGCGTGCCCGGCACCGTGTCCATGCGGGCGTCGATCAGCGACGGCGCCAAGCCGCCGGAGACGACCAGCAGGCCGGACGAACGTGGGTCGGCGTTGTGCAAACCGAGGCCTCCGACGCCAGAGGTCGTCAGCGTGCCCTTGACCGTCAGCGGCGAAGCCGGCGACGAGGGCACGGCGCCAATAAAGCCGATGGAAACGTACTGCAGGGATGCGGCCGCAGCCGTCTGGCTGCGGAACTCCGCAGTGGCAGTGGCACCGGCGCAGTTGTCGACGCTGCTGTCGGTGCAGCCGTAGCTCGTCACCTGGAAGTTGCCGTAGTGGAGTTTGGTGTCCGTGCCCAGGGCAACGCCAAAGCTTGGGATGAGGGCGCCCGCGAGCGCCGTGGTGGGTTGGGCGACACGCGCATTGGGCTGGGGGCAGCGGCAAACGAGGTTGGTGCCGTCGTAGGAGCAATCTGCGGCCAGCTGGCGTGCGCCGCTTGTGACCTGAGTGGTGGTGGCGCGGTCCGCCGCCGAGACATTGAGGTACTGATTGACAAAGCGTGTGCCACCCGTGGCGACCGCGGTGCAACTGCCGTCGATGGCGGTGCCGTTGAGCATGGCCAGGGACCATTCGACGCCAGCCTCACTCATTTCCTGGGCCATGCTGGCGCGGTAGTAGCTGCCGGAGATGCGCTGTTCGAACATCAGGCTGCGGTTGGCATAGGCGGCCAGCAGGGCCATGACGAGGAAGAGCACCATGACCACGACCAGCGTGGCGGCACCGTGTTGGGAGCGCGCATGGCGCAGGCGAGGTAGTTGCTTCATACCGAACATGCCCCGCTGATCTCGTCCGCGCGAATCTTCTCGGTGACCTTCAATGTGCGCTGGACGGCGGGGTCGGACTTGGCTACCGCCCTGATCGTGAATTCGACGTGCCTCACGCATTGCTTGGGGCAGGTACCGGCCCCGGCGGGGCCGCAGAGGTCGTCGAGCGGGATTTCCTGCGTCACGACCTTCGCGACGAAGTTCTGGATCACGATGGCGTCCGGATCCGTGATGGGCTGCCAGTTGTCCTTGCCAAGCTGGATTTCGAGGGAGTTGTTGCGCTTGTTCCAGCGCACACCGAATTGCTCGTTGTTCGCCAGGACATTGGTCTTGTTGACCGCGTTGGCACCGGCCGCCGGCTTGGCATAGCGATAGACGAGCTGGTCGCCGCCCTGGTTGCTGGAGGCGGCGGTATAGGGGCTGGGGGCGGCCTCCTTGGCTGGCGTGGCGCCCGCATCGCGTTCAGGCTCCCACACGCCGTTGGCCGGCAGGCCTCGATAGCCCGCGCGGCGCAGATCCTGCTGCAGCACATCGGCAGCAATGCGCAGGTCCTGCTGCATCTGCACTTCCAGCATCAGGCGTCGGTGTTCGTTGATCTGCCGGGTCGCGACCAGGGCAGCGCCGGCCGTGACGATCAGGCCAACCGTGATGCCGACCATCAACTCAATGAGGCCGACACCCCGTTGGGCCTTGCCCGGCCCGTCACTGAAGGTTTTCAGCTGCATGTGGCGTACCCACTCATCTTGCGAAACTTGACGGCGGGGGGGCGCGCGGCAGAAGGCGCACAGATCTTGACG
>NZ_JBFUMO010000865.1:0-1753 GCF_054049355.1 Roseateles sp. P5_E11
GCGTACGGGAAGTGGCGCTCTCCTTCGTCAATACAAGGTGTGAAATCTCGACATGCATCTGCCCCTGAAGGCTCGCGGACGGACGTGCTCCCTGCGGCAGGGGCCGTCATGATCGCTGAGTGGTTCAGCAAAGAGGTTTTGCCACTCGAGCCGGCTTTGATGCGCCTTCTCCGGCGACATTGGCGCCACGCCGAGGACCTGCCCGATCTGAGGCAAGAGGTCTACATGCGGGTATACGAGTCGGCGCAACGAACCGGAGTGCCGGAGGCAACGGCCGCCTTTGTCTTCACGTGCGCTCGGAATCTGCTCGTGGACCAGGTGCGCCGGGCCCAGGTGGTCCCCTTCGAGGTGGTTGCAGATCTTGAAGACCTGCCCGCCCAGCCGAGCAACGACTTCACCCCCGAGCGGCTTGCCGAGTCGCGGCAAAAACTCGAGTTGTTGCAGTTGGCATTGGACGACCTGCCGCCACGGTGCAGGGAGGTCGTCATGCTGCGAAAGATTGATGGACTGTCCAACAAGGAAATTGCGGACCGCCTCGGGATCGCAGAAGGAACCATTGAAAAGCAAATCACCGTGGGAGTTCGGGCCTTGGCGGAGACTCTGTTCGCGCAGGGCATCGAGGCGGCAGCAGGTTGGATGAAGCGAATGCGCCGCGGGGAGAGAGACCAATGACGATCATGCGCACACCGGGTTCTGTGAATCATGATGCGATTCAGGCTGCTGCTGCTGCATGGCTCGCGCGCAAGGACGACGTCAGCACCTGGACCGAAGAACACGAACGGTCACTTCAGGACTGGCTGAATTCGAGTTCCGCTCACATGGTGGCATGGCTTCGACTGCAGAGCGCCTGGCAGATTGCAGATGACATTCGTGATCTTCCGCGGCCCGGTGAAACGGATACGCCGGCCGCGCCTGCGGGCCGCCCGCTCCGTGCACCGAGACGTAGGGCATGGATGGGCATTGCCGCCAGCATCATGTTCCTTGGGGTCGTGGGCCTCGTTGCAAACCTTGGCGTTCGGGGCCCCAGCGAAGAGCAGTTCATCACGGCGATTGGAGCGCGGCAGGACATCACTTTGTCCGACGGATCACGCGTGACCTTGAACACTCGAACCAAGGCGAGGGCGTTGGTCAACTCCGGCGAGCGCAAGTTCTGGTTGGACTCCGGAGAGGCATTCTTCGAAATTCAGCATGACCCTGTGCACCCCTTCGTCATCACCGCGGGGGGTGATCGCATCACCGTCCTGGGCACAAAGTTCAGTGTGAGGCATGAAGACGGTCGCACGCAGGTGACGGTCCTCGAGGGGCGGGTTCGACTTGATCGGGTTGACCGCGCCGGCACGGAACGTCCTTCGGCCTCGACCACTCTCACCAAGAATGATGCCGCAGTGTCCCAAGTGGACTCCGTCATGGTTGCGACCAAATCAGACGTTCAAACTCAGAAGGACTTGAGCTGGCGTGAAGGTCGGCTTGAGTTCGAGAACGTGCCGTTGAGAGAAATTGCCGCCGAGTTCAACCGCTACAACCGCCGACAGCTGATCGTGAACGAAGACGCGGCCGCCTTGCGACTCAGCGTGCGGTTTGACCCGCACAACATCGACGGCTTCGTCCGCCTCATTCAAACCGGATTCGGCGTGGTGGCGCATTCCGAAGGCGACGAAGTGCGCCTGTCGATGAAGTAGAGACGAGCGGCGCCCCTGCCTGATCTGAACGCGCGGAGAACACGACGCTGGACCGGACCTATGCAAGCATGACC
>NZ_JBFUMO010000866.1:0-1747 GCF_054049355.1 Roseateles sp. P5_E11
GGTGTCCCTCGACTGGACACCGCCCGGCCTCGTCGCCGGCGTGGACGAGGCCGGACGCGGGCCGCTCGCGGGTCCGGTGTTCGCGGCGGCCGTCATCCTCGACGACCTGCAGCCCATCAAGGGCCTGGCCGACTCCAAGGTGCTGACACCGGCCAAGCGCGCGCGGCTGTACGACGAGATCCGTGCCAAGGCGCTGTGCTGCTGCATCGCGCATGCGACGCACGAAGAGATCGACCGCATCAACATCCTGCAGGMCACGATGCTGGCGATGCAGCGCGCGGTGACGGGCCTGCGGCTCAAGCCAGCGCTTGTGCGCATCGACGGCAACCGGTTGCCGGTGCTGGCCGTACCGGCAGAGGCCATCGTGCAGGGCGACGCCACCGTGCAGGCCATCTCAGCTGCAAGCATCCTCGCCAAGGTGGCGCGGGACCTCTTTTGCGAGCAGATGCATGCCAGCCACCCGCAATACGGCTTCGCCGCGCACAAGGGCTATGGCACGCCGGAGCACCTGGCGGCACTGAAGGCGCACGGCGCCAGCCCTTGGCACCGCCGCAGCTTCGCGCCGGTGCGCGAGGTCTGCATTGACGTGACGATCAATCCGCTGGCATGAAGCTGGACCACATCACCTCGCGCGACAACCCGGCGCTGGTTCGGCTGCGAAAGCTGACGGCGGACGCCAATGGCTACCGCAAGACCGGCAGCGTCTGGATMGAGGGCGACCACCTGCTGCGTGCGGCCCTGCAACGCGGCTGGCAGCCGGCCCTGGTCGTGCTGACGGAAACAGCGATGCAGGAGGCTGCCCTGGCCGCGTTGGCCGAATCCGCACCGCGCGCTCTGGTCGTGCCGGTGGCGCTGTTCAAGGGCCTGAGCGGCCTGGAATCGCCGGCGCAGATCGGCGCCGAGCTGACGCTGCCCGCGGCCTCCCAGATCGACGCCAATGCCGCCAGCGTGGTGCTGGACCGCCTGCAGGACGCCGGCAACGTCGGCGCCGTCCTGCGCAGCGCTGCGGCCTTTGGCGTGCGCCAGGTGCTGGCCCTCAAAGGCACTGCGGCGCTGTGGTCGCCCAAGGTCGTGCGCGCAGGGCAGGGCGCCCATTTCGGCCTGCGCCTCGTTGAAGGCCTGGCGGCCGATGACCTCGCGGCGCTGCATGTGCCCATGATCGCGACCAGTTCCCACACCGAGCATGTGCTGCATCGCGTCGCTTTGCCCTCGCCTTGTGCCTGGGTCATGGGCCACGAAGGCCAGGGCGTGTCGCCCGAGCTGATGGCCCGCTGCGCGCTGACCGTGGGCATCCCGCAGCCAGGCGGCGAGGAGTCGCTCAATGTGGCGGCGGCGGCGGCGATCTGCTTGTACGAGAGCGAACGGCAGAAGGGCTGAGAACGCGCGGAAGCTTTGCGTTGTGCCGGGAGCCGCTGGGCTGACCCCCTTGATTGCCGCTTGCAATCGAGAATGATTCTCATTACAGTGACTTGATGCTCACTGATTCCTATCCGCCAAAGCCTGCGGCACAGCCGGGGGCTGTGATCCTGGGCAGAGGCCAGGCCCGCCAGATCGACAGCGCCACGCTGCTCGGTCCCATGGGCGAAGTCTTCATCGTGCATCAACAACAGGTCTACCGTCTGCGCATCACGTCCCAGGGCAAGTTGATCCTGACCAAATAGCCCTCGCTCGTCATACCGCGCCAGCCAGCCGTCGCCCGCCCGCGCTTCTCCCCTGGAGACTCCCGAATGGCCGACACCTGCTGCGC
>NZ_JBFUMO010000867.1:0-1745 GCF_054049355.1 Roseateles sp. P5_E11
CCATCAGCCGGCAGACCGGCGGATTCGCGGTGGCAGAGATCTCGACCAGATCCACATCCATGTCGCCCGCCATACGCAGGGCTTCCTGGATGCTGACGACGCCGATGGGTTCGTTCTCGGGGCCGTTCAGACGGACTTCGGGAGCCATGATTTCGCGGTTCAACCGGTGCTTGCGCTCCGGAATCGCACGACGGTCAGCAAACGTAGCGATGGTGTAGACCTTTCAACGGGCCCCCAGGCGAGAGGCCCAAACAAAACAAATCGCGCCCGAAAGGCTTCAGACCTTGGTGGTGATGTCTGCGGAGATCCGAGAGAGGAAGTCCTGCAGGGGCATCACGCCGAGGTCCTGGTTGCCACGGGCGCGTACCGCAACGCTGCCATTCGCCTTTTCCTTGTCGCCTACGACGAGGATGTACGGCAGCTTTTGCATGGAATGCTGGCGGATTTTATAGGTGATCTTCTCGTTGCGCAAATCTGCTGAGGCCCTAAGCCCTTGTTTTTGCAGCGATTTCACAATTTCAGACACGTAATCGGCCTGCGCGTCGGTGATATTGGCCACCACGACCTGCGTCGGAGCCAGCCAGACGGGCAGCGCGCCGGCATGCTGCTCGATCAGGATGCCGATGAAACGCTCCAGGCTGCCGACGATTGCGCGGTGCAGCATGACGGGTGTCTTGTGCTGGCCGTCCTCGTCGACGAACTCGGCGCCCAGGCGCCCCGGCATCGAGAAATCGACCTGCATCGTGCCGCACTGCCATTGGCGGCCGAGGGCGTCCTTCAGCGTGTACTCGATCTTGGGGCCGTAGAAGGCGCCGTCTCCGGGGGAGATGATGAAGTCCACGCCCGAGGCACGCAGCGATTCCATCAGCGCGTGCTCGGCCTTGTCCCAGACCTCGTCGGAGCCGATGCGGGCGTCAGGGCGCGTCGCGACTTTGTAGATGATGTCCGTGAAGCCGAAGTCCGTGTAGACCTTCTGCAGCAGGGCCGTGTAGGCCACGCACTCGGCCAGGATCTGGTCTTCCGTGCAGAAGATGTGGCCATCGTCCTGCGTGAAGCCGCGCACGCGCATGATGCCGTGCAGGCCGCCGGTGGGCTCGTTGCGATGGCACTGGCCGAACTCGCCGAAGCGCAGCGGCAGGTCGCGGTAGCTCTTGACGCCGTGCTTGAAGATCAGGATGTGGCCCGGGCAGTTCATCGGCTTGAGCGCGTAATCGCGCTTCTCCGACTCCGTCGTGAACATGTTGTCGCGGTACTTGTCCCAGTGGCCCGTGGCCTCCCACAGCGTCTTGTCGAGCAGCTGCGGGCCTTTGACCTCCTGGTAGCCGTTGTCGCGGTAGACGCGGCGCATGTACTGCTCCACCTCCTGCCAGACCGTCCAGCCCTTGGGATGCCAGAAGACGACGCCGGGGGCGTGCTCGTCGATGTGGAAGAGGTCCAGCTCCCTGCCGAGGCGGCGGTGGTCGCGCTTCTCAGCTTCCTCCAGCATCACCAGGTACTTCTGGAGGTCGTCCTTGGTCGCCCAGGCCGTGCCGTAGATGCGTTGCAGCATCTCGTTGCGATGATCGCCACGCCAGTAGGCGCCGGCCACCTTCATCAGCTTGAAGTGCTTGAGCTTGCCCGTGCTGGGCACGTGGGGACCGCGGCACAGATCTTCAAACGCGCCCTCGGCGTACAGCGATACGTCCTGGTCGGCCGGGATGCTTTCGATGATCTCGGCCTTGTAGGCCTCGCCCATGGCCTTGAAG
>NZ_JBFUMO010000868.1:0-1741 GCF_054049355.1 Roseateles sp. P5_E11
CCCTTCAGGAGGGGGTTCTAGTCAGTTGATTGCCCGCGCCCCGAAAGGGGCGCTCTTCGTTGATGAGCCACCGGTCTGCTGTTTTGCTGATGCTGCTGGTCACGCTGATGTGGAGTTCGGCGGGCGTGGTCACGCGGCATCTGGATGCAGCGCGTGGATTCGAAATCACGTTCTGGCGCAGTGCCTTCAATGCGCTGGCACTGGTGGCCATCCTCGGCATGATGCGGGGCAAGGCGTTGTGGTCAGCCATGCGTGGCGGTGCGGTCTGGGCCTCAGGCCTGTGCTGGGCCGTCATGTTCACGGCCTTCATGGTGGCGTTGTCGCTGACGACGGTGGCCAATGTGCTGGTCACGATGTCGCTGTCCCCCCTATTCACGGCGATATTTGCGCGGTTCTTTCTGCATCAGCCGATTCCCGCCCGCACCTGGTGGGCGATTGCCGTGGCTGGCGCGGGCATCGCGTGGATGTTCGGTGGTCAGCTGGGCGGGCCGCTGTTGGGCGTCATCGTTGCGCTGGGCGTGCCGCTGGCCGCCGCCAGCAATTGGTGCCTGCTGCAGAAGGTGGGGCAGGGCGACACTGACATGCTGCCCGCGGTGCTGATCGGTGCTGTGATCTCCATGGTGTTCACACTGCCGCTGGCCTGGCCGTTGCAGGCCAGTGCGCACGACCTGTCCCTGCTGGGTTTTCTGGGCGTCTTCCAGCTTGCCGTTCCCTGTCTGCTGGCCGTGCGCCTGGCGCGCGAGCTGCCGGGCCACGAACTGGCCCTGCTCGGCCAGGCGGAAACCCTGCTCGGCGTGCTTTGGGCCTGGGCTTTTGCGGGCGAACACCCAGGCAGCGCGGCCCTGATCGGCGGTAGCCTCGTGCTTGCGGCGCTGATCGCCAACGAAGCGCTGGCGCCTCCTACTGTCAAACCCGCCTCCTTGAATAACGCATGAGTGACCTGATCCCGACCCTGGTGTCTGACGGCCATATCCTGGCCGACGTCAACGGCTGTCTCGGCCTCATCACGCTGAACCGCCCGCAAGCGCTGAATGCGCTGTCGCTGGCCATGATCCGCGACATGACGGCGCTGCTGCGCCACTGGGCGTCTCGACCGGAGATCCAGGCCGTCGCAGTGCTCGGCGCGGGCCGCGAAGGCAAGGCGCCGGCCTTCTGCGCGGGCGGCGACATCCGCTTCTTCCACCAGGCCGCTCATGCCGGTGACCCGGCGCTGGAAGACTTCTTCACTGAGGAATACCGCCTCAACCACCTGATCCACCACTACCCCAAGCCCTATATCGCGCTGATGGATGGCATCGTCATGGGCGGCGGCATGGGTATCAGCCAGGGCGCCAAGCTGCGCGTGCTGTCCGAGCGCTCCAAGCTTGCGATGCCCGAGACCGGCATCGGCCTCTTTCCCGATGTCGGTGGTGGCTACTTCCTCGCCCAATGCCCCGGCCACGTCGGCGAATGGTTGGCACTGACCGGCCAGGCCATTGCGGCCGGCGACGCCATCGAATGGGGCCTGGGCGACGTCTATGTGCCGGCGGCGCAATGGGCCGACCTTGTCGAAGCGCTGAGGGCCAGCCCCCAGCCCAGCGCCGAGCACGTCATCGCGACCGTCATGGAGTGTGCCGATCTCGCCCCCACCGCCGACCCCAAGGCCGCCGCCGAACGCATCGACCGCCATTTTGGCGAGCCGACACTGGCCGGCATCCTGGCATCCCTGGCCGCGGCCGATGACGACTGGGCGCACCAGACC
>NZ_JBFUMO010000869.1:0-1741 GCF_054049355.1 Roseateles sp. P5_E11
TGCCGGAGGTCAGCTTGAGGTTGAGCTCGGTGTAGGCGTGGTGGTATTCATAGGCCTGGAAGCCGACGAAGGTCGCGCCCAGCAGCACGGTGATCCACATCCACAGGATGGTCTTGCCGCGGTTGCCGGCGATCAGCGCGTGATGGGCGATGGTCAGCGTGACTGCCGGAGGTCAGCTTGAGGTTGAGCTCGGTGTAGGCGTGGTGGTATTCATAGGCCTGGAAGCCGACGAAGGTCGCGCCCAGCAGCACGGTGATCCACATCCACAGGATGGTCTTGCCGCGGTTGCCGGCGATCAGCGCGTGATGGGCGATGGTCAGCGTGACGCCCGAGGTCAACAGCAGGGCCGTGTTGATCGTCGGGATGGGCCAGGGGCCCATGGTGCTGAAAGCCTCGACGGTGCCCGCCGGCGCAGCGGTAAAGCCGGGCGCCGTGCTGGGCCAGATGGCCTTGAAGTCGGGCCACAGCAAGGCGTTTTCCAGGCTGCCAAGCACCGGCACCGAGTACAGGCGGGACCAGAACAGCGCGCCGAAGAAGGCGGCGAAGAACATCACCTCCGAGAAGATGAACCAGCCCATGCTCCAGCGGAAGGAGACATCGATGCGGTCGCTGTACAAGCCGCCTTCGCTCTCGCCGATGGCCTGGCGGAACCATTGCTGCAGCACGAAGGCCCAGAAGGCCAGGCCGCCGAACAGCGAGTACATGCCCCAGTCATGGCCGTTGACCCACTGGCCGGCGCCGAGGATGACGAAGAACAGGCCGATCGCGGCCATCACCGGATGCCGTGAAGGCGCCGGGACGAAGTAGTACGGGGTCTTGCCCGGGGTAGTCGCTGCCGACATGTTGTTCTCCTAGTACTCGCTCGTTCTGAACTCTGTTGCGGCGCGGGCCCTCAGGCCCCGGCCACGCCACTGCTGATGACCCAACGGACCAGCAGCACCAGCACCAATACAAACAGGGCGGCGCCAAGCACGCCCGCGATCAACACATGCACCGGGTTGAGCTTGGCCATGTCGTTCTCATGATCCTTGCCCCGGCGC
The DNA here is from genome assembly GCF_054049355.1 of Roseateles sp. P5_E11. Classification (NCBI taxonomy): domain Bacteria; kingdom Pseudomonadati; phylum Pseudomonadota; class Betaproteobacteria; order Burkholderiales; family Sphaerotilaceae; genus Roseateles; species Roseateles sp. P5_E11. The sequence goes on from NZ_JBFUMO010000869.1 coordinate 1,041, forward strand.
ACACCGAAAAAACTCCAGGCCACGGCCGAGATCGTCTGAGCCAGCGAGGCCTTGCGGCCCACGGCGTCCTTCAGATCCTTGCCCGCTTCGCTCACAGCGCGGCTCCCGCACCGGAACGCGATCCAGGTGCCTGGCCGAGCTTGACGCCACCCTTGCCCGCCACCTCGAAGAAGGTGTACGACAGGGTGATGGTCTTCACATCCTTGGGCAGCTTGGGGTCGATGACGAACACGACCGGCCACTGCTTGCTCTCGCCCGGCTTCAACGTGTATTCGTTGAAGCAGAAGCATTCCAGCTTGTTGAAATGCGCACTCGCCTGCATCGGCGCATAGCTCGGGATGGCCTGGGCCGCCATGGTGCGGTCCTGCACGTTGCGGAACTCGTACATGACCTGGGTCAGTTCGCCCGGGTGCACCGTCAGATGGCGCACCGCCGGCTTGAAGTCCCAGGGACCGCGGGCATTGGCGTCGAACTCGACCGTGATTTCACGGCTGAAGTCGATCTGGCCGTTGCCGTCGGCAATGCCCTTGCTGGAAAGCGCGGTCTGGCGCTCGGCCAGCGACAGCACGTTGATGCCCAGCGCATTGCAGATGGCCTTGTACAGCGGCACCAGCGCGTAACCGAAGCCGAACATCAACGCGACCACCACCGCCAGCTTCATGACGAGCTGCCGGTTGTCGCGATGCAGAGCGGCCAGGACG
>NZ_JBFUMO010000870.1:0-1733 GCF_054049355.1 Roseateles sp. P5_E11
GCTTGATCTCGGAAGCGGGCCTGCCCGCCGTGGCTGACCCAGGCGCCCGCCTGGTCGCGCTGGCCCATGAGGCCGGCATCGAGGTGGTGGCGCTTTCCGGACCGAGTTCGCTGCTGCTCGCCCTGGCCGCCAGCGGGCTCAACGGCCAGAGCTTCGCGTTTGTCGGCTATCTGCCGGTGGACGCCGCACCTCGTACGGCACGCATCCGCGAGCTGGAGGCCTTGTCGGCCAAGGCCCAGCAGACCCAGTTGCTGATCGAGACGCCCTACCGCAACGAGGCGCTGCGCCAGGCGCTGCTGGCAGCGCTGAAGCCCGGCACGCGGCTGTCGATCAGCGTCGGCCTGACGCTGCCAGGCGGCTGGACGCAGACCGCCACCGTGGCGGATTGGCGGTCCAACGGCACCAAGGTACCCGACCGCATCCCGGCCGTGTTTTCAATCCTGGCTTAGGACTCGACCGGCGCCGGCGCGGGCTTGGCACCGAACAACGCGGCCACTTGCTTCTTGGGCTTGATGTAGCTGGACAGGCCCTTGCCTGCGCCAGCCGGCGCCGCTGCAGCCTTGGTTTTTTCCCAGGCTGGTGCCTCACCGGCAGCGCTGGCCTCGTAGGGCTTGTCGAAGAAGGGATCCTTGGGCGGGGAAGGCGGGCGATAGGTGGGCCGCACGGCGGGACGGGCCTCGAAAGAAGCTTCTCCTCGCTCCTCGCGCGGGCGCTCGAAACGCGGCGGGCGGCTGTCCTGCAGCTCGAAGGGGTCGAGGTCGATCTTGCGCTTGAGCAGCTTCTCGATGTCGGCCACCAGGCGCGCGTCAGACTTGGTGACCAGCGTGACTGCCAGGCCCGAAGCCCCCGCGCGGCCCGTGCGGCCGATGCGGTGGACGTAGTCCTCGGCATTGAAGGGCACGTCGAAATTGAAGACCGCCGGCAGGTCGGCAATGTCCAGGCCGCGCGCAGCCACGTCCGTGGCGACGAGCAGGTCCACTTCGCCGCGCTTGAAGGCGTCGAGCGACTTCAGGCGCTCATCCTGCGATTTGTCGCCATGCAGGGCGGCCGTGCGCAGGCCGTCGCGCTCGAAGGAGCGCGCCAGACGGGCCACACCCAGCTTGGAGTTGCCGAAGACGATGGCCTGGCGGATGGAGCGCTCCTTCAGGATCTGCTTCACTGCGGCACGCTTGTCGTCATCGGTGACGCTGATGAAGCGCTGCTCGACGGTCGAGGCCGCCTGATTGGGGCGGGCCGTCTCGACCAGGATGGGGTCCTGCAGATAGCTCTGGGCCAGACGCTTGATTTCGGGCGAGAAGGTGGCCGAGAACAGCAGCGTCTGGCGCGCCTTGGGCAGGTAGCTGAGGATGCGCTGCAGKTCGGGCAGAAAGCCGATGTCCAGCATGCGGTCGGCTTCGTCGAGCACGACGTACTCGACCTGGTTGAGCACACAGTTCTTCGCTTCGATGTGGTCCAGCAGGCGGCCCGGCGTGGCGATCAGCACCTCGACGCCGGCCTTGAGCGCGGCCGTCTGCGGCTTCATGTCGATGCCGCCGAAGACGACGACCGAGCGCAGATGCGTGTGCTTGGCGTACTTCTTGACGTTCTCTGCCACCTGGTCAGCCAGCTCACGCGTGGGCGCCAGCACCAGGGCGCGCACCGGGTGGCGGGCCGGCGAGACACTCGGGTTCTCGTKCTTGAGCATGCGCTGCAGCAAGGGGATGGAGAATGCCGCCGTCTTGCCCGTGCCGGTC
>NZ_JBFUMO010000871.1:0-1726 GCF_054049355.1 Roseateles sp. P5_E11
CTCTTCATCAGCTCGCGCAGCCGCGTCTCCACGAAGATGCCGTGGCTGGGCCGAACACTGCTCGGGAACAGCGTCGAGAAGGTGAGGACCTTCAGCTTTCTCACGCGACGGCCTCCACGGCTTCGATCAGGATGCGGCCGAAGACTTCGGCGGCCACGCGGTGACCGAATTGGGCCTCGACCAACCGACGCGCCGCCTGTGACAGCTGCAGGCGCAGGGCGCCGTCATGGATGAGCCTGAGCGTCGCCTCGGCCAGCGCCTCGGCGCCGTCGGCGCGCAGAAAGTGGGTGCCGTCGTCAACGTCCAGGCCCTCGATGCCGATGCTGGTGGACACCACCGGCAGGCCCATGGCCATGGCCTCGAAGGCCTTGATGCGGGTGCCGCCGCCGACACGCAGCGGGATGACGAAGGCCTGGGCATCACGGGCATGGTCACGCACGTCGTCGACGAAACCCGTGAAGCTGACGCCGGGAACATTGCGCTGCACCAACGACGCCGGCGGATTCTTGCCGACGACGCGCAGCTGTGCATTCGGTACCTGGGCGCGCACACGCGGCCACACCTCGTCGATGTAGAAGCGGATGCCGTCCACATTGGCTTCCCAGTCCATCGAACCGGTGAAGACGACGGTCGGCGCACCATCGGCCGGGGCCTGCCAGGAGAAGAAGTCCAGGTCCACGCCGGTGGGGATGGCGCGGGCCGTCTTCAGCCCGTCGTTTTTCTCGAACATCTTGGCGTCGCGCTCGGACACGGCGACGACCCGCGTGAAGCGGGCCAGCGCCTCGCGCTCGAAACGGCGCATCTTGGCCGCCTGCGAGGCCCACAGCCAGCGCAGTGGCGCGCTCGCGGCCGTCTTGGCATGGCGCTCGAAGATCTCGGCCTCGACGTTGTGCGTGAAGCAGACCGTCGCGCCTTTCAGCTTCTCTGGACGCAGCACGGCGGCGTGGACGAAGTCGAAGACGACCACGTCGAAGTGCTCGGCTGCCAGCGCCTGCTCGACCGCGGCCACCGCGGCCGGCGTGCGGTCGTTGACCACGTTGATCGGTAGCGAAGACAGCAGGTCGGGTGCGCGTTGCCAACGGGGCCGTGCCTCGCTCGGCTGCCAGCCGATGAAGCGTTCGCACAGACGGTCGAGTTCGCCCTGCCATTCGCGCTGCTGCTCAGGCGTGGCCGGCGACAGCAGCGTGACGTCGAACTGGCCGCTCTCCTTCAAGCCGCGCAGGATGTTGCCCGTGCGGATCTTGCCACCGGCATCGGCCGGGAACAGGAAGACYGGCGAGACGAACACGACCCGAAGTCGGTTCACCAGCAGATGCCCTCGTACTGTGCGAATCCAGYGTCGCGCAGGTCGGCGTAGCCGTTCAGGTCGACAACGCGCGCGCGCTTGCCCAGCGCGATGATGCGCTGGCGGGTCTCGGCGTCGGCATGGCCGACGACGATGATCTCGGCGCGCGCCAGCACGGCGTCGGGCGTCTCCTGCAGCAGCTTGTCGAGGTGGGGAATCTCGCGGTCGATGTATTCCTTGTTCTTGCCCAGCAGGCGCGCGATCTTGACGAACTTGTCGTAGATCGTCAGATCGAAGCCCTTGCCCAGCAGCTTCTCGGCCAGCACCACCAGCGGMGAGTCGCGCAGGTCGTCGGTACCGGGCTTGAAGGCCAGGCCGAACAGGGCCACGGGCTTGCGGCCGTTGGCGGCGATCAGCTCATAGGCGCGGCCGATGTGGGCG
>NZ_JBFUMO010000872.1:0-1722 GCF_054049355.1 Roseateles sp. P5_E11
TCATTGAGCACTGCCGGCGTGCCGCCGAGGGCTTCCACATCGGCCCAGGCGAAGGCGCCGGGCAGGGCGGCCAAGCGCTGCAGCAGGGCGCGTGGCTCGGGGCCAAGCAAGGCCAGGCTCCAGTCCAGCAGGCCCGCCACCGAGGCGTGGCGGGGCGCTCGCGTCGGGCTGGCGAGCCAGGCAGGCAGTGGCGCGGCCTGCGTGCCGAGGCCGCGCCACTGCGCCAGCATCTGGGCCGGCGAAAAGCTGCGTACGCGGGCGGCGGCCAGCTCCAGCGCCAGCGGCAGGCCCTCAAGCTCGCGGATCAGTTCGGTCAGCGCGGCCTGGTTGTCGCGGCTGGCGTGGAAGTCGGCCCGCACGGCGCGGGCGCGGTCGATGAAGAGAGCCTGGGCGGTGTCCTGGGCCGAATTTTCAGCACTTGCAAGCGGCGTCACGTCGATGAGGGTTTCGCCGTCCACCTCCAGCGCATGCCGGGACGTGACGAGCAAGCACAGCGTGGGCGCCTGCGCCAGCAGCCGCTGCACGGCCTGGGCGACGACGCCGAGGGCCTGCTCGGCGTTGTCCAGCACCAGCAACCGCAGGCCGCCGGGGTCTTGCAGCGCAGCCTCGATGGCCGGCCAGCCGCCGCCACGCGTGACGGTCAGGGCGCGCTCAAGCGCTGCCACGAGGCCGGCCTCGTCACGCACCTCGGCCAGGGCCGCCATGCCGCAGCTCCAGTGGTGCTCGCTGAACTGCAGCCAGGCCAGCTCCACCGCGAGCCGGGTCTTGCCCACGCCRCCTGGGCCGATGAGCGTCAGCAGGCGCAGCTGGGGCAGCCGCGCGGCCAGCGCCTCGAGCCGGCCCGGCGGCGCGAAATAGCGCGTCAGGTAGCGCGGCAGGCTGGTCGCGAACGAGGGCAGGGCGGGAGCGTGCACGAACTCGAGCACCGGCTGCGGCTGCAGGGGCAGATCGTCGGCCAGCGCCGCCAGCCGATGCCGCTCGGCGACGACCCAGTCGTCGAAATAGCCAGGCAGCAGCTCACCGCCATAGTGGGACGGGTTGCGAGTCGCCTCGAAGTCCTGCACGTCGGACGAGAGCGAACCGGGCAACAGCGAGACCTGCAGGCGGTCGGCGTTGAAGAGCGGCGCCTCGTCGGTTTCGAGCAGGGCGCGCAGCGTGGACAGGGTCTGGCGCAACCGGTTGCGGCCGACGTCCAGTTCGACACCCGGCCACAGCAGCTCGACAAGTTCCTCGCGCGGATGCTGGCGCCTGGGCGCCAGCGCGAGGCGGGCCAGCAGCAGCACGCTGGCGCGGCTGGGCAGGCGGGTCAGCTCGACGCGGCCGGCCCGCTCGATCTCAAAACCACCGAGCAGGCGCAGACGGAGCATGGGTTCAGAACAGCCACCAGACGAACAAGCCGCCAAAAATCAGCCACTGCAAGCCGTAGTAGGCGAAGCGGCTCCTTGCCTTGATGCGCTTGCCGAACAGGCGCACCTGCTGCACGTAGCCGAACAGCCTGTTGATGCCGCCGGTCTTGTCGGTGTCCGAGTTGGGGGCGGCTGCGGCGCGGATCAGCGTGTGGCTGATGAAATGGTTGAACCAGCGCGCCACCGGGTTGTTGAGCGGCCGCTCGACGTCGCAGAACAGGATGATGCGCATCACGTCCGACTGGTTCTCTGCGTAGTGCAGATAGGTCTCGTCAAAGATGACGCCCTGGCCGTCACGCCAGGAATAGCGCTCGCC
>NZ_JBFUMO010000873.1:0-1721 GCF_054049355.1 Roseateles sp. P5_E11
TCCTATAGGAGTAACCATGCCGAAACCCGCGGCCCACGCGTTTGCAAACACCCAGGCCAAGTTCAAGCTCGCCGCAGGCAAGTCCGGGCAGTTTTTCTCCCTGCCCAAGCTGGCCGAGGCCTACCCGAACGTGGCGCGCATGCCGATCTCGATGCGCATCGTGCTGGAAAGCGTGCTGCGCAACTGCGACGGCAAGAAAGTGACGGCCGAGCATGTCGAGCAACTGGCCAACTGGAAGCCCAATGCCGCCCGCGTCGATGAGATCCCCTTCGTCGTCGCTCGCGTGGTGCTGCAGGACTTCACCGGCGTGCCCTTGCTGGCCGACCTGGCCGCCATGCGCAACGTGGCCGCCGCGATGGGCAAGAACCCCAAAGCCATCGAACCGCTGGTGCCGGTGGACCTCGTCGTCGACCACTCGGTCATGATCGACTACTACGGCACCAAGAAGGCGCTGGACCTGAACATGAAGCTGGAGTTCGAGCGCAACCGCGAGCGCTACGAGTTCATGAAGTGGGGCATGCAGGCTTTCGACACCTTCGGCGTCGTACCGCCCGGCTTCGGCATCGTCCACCAGGTCAACCTCGAGTACCTGGCGCGCGGCGTGCACAAGGGCAAGGACGGCGTCTTCTACCCGGACAGTCTCGTCGGCACCGACAGCCACACGACCATGATCAACGGCATCGGCGTCGTCGGCTGGGGCGTGGGCGGCATCGAGGCCGAGGCCGGCATGCTGGGCCAGCCGGTCTACTTCCTGACGCCCGACGTGGTCGGCTTCGAGCTGACGGGCCAACTGCGCGAGGGCGTGACAGCCACCGACCTGGTSCTCACSRTCACCGAGATSCTGCGCAAGCACRRSGTCGTCGGCAAGTTCGTCGAGTTCTTCGGCGAAGGCACCCGCACGCTGGCCCTGCCCGACCGCGCGACGATTGCCAACATGGCGCCCGAGTACGGCGCCACCATGGGCTTCTTCCCGGTCGACGAGAAGACCGTCGACTACTTCAAGGGCACCGGCCGCACCGCCGCCGAGATCGAGGCCTTCGAGGCCTATTGGCGGGCTCAAGGCATGTTCGGCGTGCCCAAGGCGGGCGACATCGACTTCACCTCGGTGGTCTCGCTGGACCTGGGCACCGTGGCGCCCAGCCTGGCCGGCCCCAAGCGCCCGCAGGACCGCATCGAGATCACGAATCTCGCCTCCACCTTCGCGCAGCTCTTCAGCAAGCCCACCGCCGAGAACGGTTTCAACCAGCCCGCGGACAAGCTGGCGCAGAACTTCGTCACCGAATCGGGCCTGCCGGTGAAGAACGGCGACGTGCTGATCGCTGCCATCACCTCCTGCACCAACACCAGCAACCCCAGCGTGCTGCTGGCCGCGGGCCTGCTGGCCAAGAAGGCGGTGGAAGCCGGCCTCACGGTGGCGCCGCACATCAAGACGTCCCTCGCGCCTGGCTCGCGCATCGTCACCGAGTACCTGGAGAAGGCCGGACTGCTGCCCTATCTGGAAAAGCTCGGCTTCAACGTCGCCGCCTATGGCTGCACGACCTGCATCGGCAACGCCGGCGACCTGACGCCCGAGCTGAACAAGCTCATCCAGGACAACGACCTCGTCTGTGCGGCCGTGCTGTCGGGCAACCGCAACTTCGAGGCCCGCATCCACCCCAACCTCAAGGCCAACTTCCTGGCCAGCCCGCCGCTGGTCGTGGCCTATGCCATCGCTGGTACCG
>NZ_JBFUMO010000874.1:0-1710 GCF_054049355.1 Roseateles sp. P5_E11
GGTAGCGCTGGATGGCGTCGCGGAACAGCGCGGCGGCGGCGTCTTTCTCGCTGTAGCCCAGCGCGACCAGTGCTTGCAGGATGTCGGCCTGCGTGTCGTTGGTGACGGCGGCGGGCAGAGCCAGGTCGGCGCCGAGCTTGCCCTTCAGCTCCAGCAGCAGCCGCTCGGCCGTCTTCTTGCCAATGCCCGGCACCTTGGTCAGCCGACCCGCATCCTGGCGCGACACGGCCTGGGCGAGTTCTGAAACCGACAGGCCCGACAACAAGCCCAGGGCCATCTTCGGCCCGACGCCACTGATCTTGATGAGCTGGCGGAAGGTGGCGCGCTCTTCGTGGGTGAGGAAGCCGAACAGCTGGTGCGCGTCCTCGCGCACGGTCAGGTGGGTCAGCAGCACGGCCCGCTCGCCCAGGCCGCCGAGGTTGAAGAAGGTGCTCATGGGCACGTCCACCTCGTAGCCCACGCCCGCCACGTCGATGACGACCTGCGGGGGCGATTTCTCGGCGATGACGCCTGTCAGTCTTCCAATCATCGGCCCATTATCTGGGCCGAAGGGCGATCAGTTCCTGCCGAACAACCCGAGCCGTTGAGCTTCCAGCGCCGCCTCGGCACGCGAACTCACGTTGAGCTTGCGGTAGATCTGCTTCACATAGTCGGCAATGGTGTGGCGGCTCAGGCCCAGCTGCACGCCGATCTCCGGCAGCGTGTAGCCCTTGGCCACGCGCAGCAGCACCTCGGTCTCGCGGTCGGTCAGCGACACCTCGTGCAGCAACGCCTGCGAACTGGGCTTTTTCTGAGCCGCGAAGTAGGCGATGACCTTGCGCGCGATGGACGGCGACAGCGGCGGCTCGCCGCCGCTCATGCGCTGCAGCTGCTCCACCAGCAGCTCGCGGGACTGTTCCTTCAACAGATAGCCGAAGGCACCGGCCTGCAAGGCAGGGAAGAGATGCTCGTCGTCGTCGTGGATGGTGACGATGACCGACTGCACTTCGGGCTGCTTCTCGCGCAGCGCCGCGATGACCTCGACGCCCGAACCGTCGGGCAGGCCCAGGTCCAGCAGGGCCAGCGTGAAGCGCTGGCCATTGACCAGGGCCAGCGCGTCCTGCACCCGMGAGCACTCGGTGATCTGGGCGTTGGCGAACACCTGCTTGACCAACGCCTTGAGCCAGGCGCGGATCTCCGGGATGTCTTCGAGCAGCAGGATGTGGTTCATGGGAGCCTCGGATTCAGAGCGCTGTTCAGAGCGGGATGGTCAGACGGATCACAGTACCCCAGCCAGGGCCGGATTCAACCAGGCACTGGCCATGCATCTGCTTGGCGCGTGATTTCATGCTCGCCATGCCGTGGCCTCTGTCCAACCTTCCGTCCAGTTCGGACGGAATGCCCTGGCCGTTGTCCTGGATGGTCAAGATGAAATCGCCGTCCTGTACCGCGCTGGAAATCGTCGCATGGGTGGCGCCGCTGTGTTTKATGATGTTGGACACCGACTCGCGCAGGATGCGCGTCGTCTGCACGTAGGAGCGGGCCTGGAAGGTGTGCTCGATGTCCTCGGCCGGCGACTTCCATTCGGCCAGGATATTGGCCTGGCCCAGGCGTGAAACGACCTCCGCGCGCCAGTCACCCAGGGCGTCGATGAGATGCACCGGCTTGCCGGTCAGGCCGCGCACCGACAGGCGCATCTCCTCCAGTGCCTCGCGCGCCAGCGTGGAGATA
>NZ_JBFUMO010000875.1:0-1702 GCF_054049355.1 Roseateles sp. P5_E11
CTACGACACCCTGTGTACCGAGTACCGGCGGCAGCTGCAGGGCCCCAATGCTGCGGCCTGCCCGGTGTCCTGGCAGCCGGCGGACTTCGGTGAGAACTCGCCCAACAGCAACAAGCAGAAGGAGAACACCAAGACGGCCTACGCCCAGCTGCGCTTCGGCCTGGAAGAGCACGGCCTGCCCATCGACGGCAACGTCGGTCTGCGCGTGGTGGAAACCAAGTACGACACCACCGGATACCAGACGCTGGTTTTCAACTCGACAGCTGCGGCAACGGCTCCGAACCTCAGCCGTCCCATCCCGACGTTCACGCCGTTCCTGACGCCGATCGCCGTTGAAAACAACTACGTCAATGTGTTGCCCAGCCTGAACCTGCGCTGGAAGGCCAACGACCAGATGCAGTTGCGCTTTGCCTATGCCAAGGCGGTGGCGCGGCCTGACTTCAGCGACCTGCAGCCCAACCTGCAGCTGACGGCGGGTGCTGCACAGACGCGTACGGTGGTCAACGCAGACTCGTCGCGCAYGATCTTCGTCGACGATCTGCGCAACGTCGGCTCGGCGCTGGGTAACCCGATCCTCAAGCCGGTCAAGTCGGATCAGTTCGACCTCTCCGGTGAGTGGTACATCGACCGCGCCAGTTCCATCACGGTGGCCGCCTTCAACAAGCGGCTCAAGGATGTGATCGTCAACCAGACAGGCGTGGCGACCGCGGCCGACACGACGGGCAAGTCCTACGACTTCGCCTACTCGACCAAGGTCAACGGGGCCAAGGGTTGGGCGCGCGGTGTGGAGGTCGCGGTGCAGCACTATTTCAATGGGCTGCCGGGCTTGCTCGCTGGCCTGGGCGTGCAGGCCAACGCCACGTATGTGGACAGCCGCCAGACGCGCTACAACTCGGTGGGTGCGGCCTGGTGCAGCAGCAATGCGGACGGCACCAACTTGAACCTGTTCGTCAACGGTTGTGACACCAACGGCCAGTCCTACGGGGACATGCCGCTGCCCAACCTGTCGCGCAAGGCGTTCAACCTGGCGCTGCTGTATGACCATGGTCCGTTCTCGGCACGCGTGGCCTATGCCTGGCGCGGCAAGTACCTCAACGGTGTCGCCTTCCCGGACAACACCGGCCCGAACCAGACGAACGGCTTGAACGGCAACCCGGATAGCCCGCAACAAGGCCGCAACAACATGCCGTTGGGCCTGCCGATCTGGACGGACAACTACGGTCAGCTGGATGTCGGTGTGCACTACAAGGTCACCGAGAGCCTGCAACTGGGTCTGGAAGGTCAGAACCTGACCGACTCGATCTACAAGCAGCTCATGCAGCAGCACGTCGGCTTGATGGGGCGCACCTGGTTCGCATCTGGCCCGCGCTACACCATGACGGCGCGCTACACCTTCTGATCGAACGGCCGGGTTTGTCCCGGCTCCAGACAGGCCTGGCGCTCCCGCGCCGGGCCTTTTTTTTGGGGTAGCGTCGTGAGACAAGACATCGGCGCCCAGGGCCATCGGCGCTCCCGGGCGCCAAGAGGAGATTGACAGCATGCGTGACGACCAAGCCATACGCCGCATCGTGATCGTGGGCGGCGGTACGGCCGGGTGGATGACCGCGGCACCGCTGGGCCAGTTGATGGGCCGAGGCGAGCACGCGGCCAGCTGCGAGATCGTGCTGATCGAGTCGCCCGAGATCGGCACCGTGGGCGTGGG
>NZ_JBFUMO010000876.1:0-1702 GCF_054049355.1 Roseateles sp. P5_E11
TATTGACATCACCCGGCCCTGCTGCGCGGTTGCGATCAACCACCTGCCGTGCCGGCCGTCCATTCCACTTAAAACGGCATAAAGCCGCAGCTGCGAGAAGGTGCAGCGCCCAGGGCGGCTGCCGCGCCCGATTGACAGCCAGTTGGAATTAACCGACACCACACGGGCCGCTGCAACGCTAAGGTGCCGCCGCCATGAGCTCCAACCTCTCTCCCAGACTCTGGGACATCTCTCCCACCGTCGGYCCCGACGCGCCCATCTTCCCGGGCGACGAGCCCTACAGCCTGCGCTGGACGGCGCAGCTGTCGCCCGGCTGCCCAGTCAATCTCAGCGCCATCACGATGAGCCCTCACGTGGGCGCGCATGCCGATGCGCCGCTGCACTACACCAACGATGCGCCGGCTATTTCCGACGTGCCGCTGGACACCTATCTCGGCCGCTGCCGCGTCATCCACGCCATCGGCGCCGCGCCGCTGATCATGGTCGGGCATCTTCAGCACGCCGAAAACGACCTGCCGCCGCGCGTGCTGGTGCGTTGCTGCGACAAGGCCGACACGGTGTGGAACCCGGCCTTCACCGCCTACGCGCCCGAGGCCGTCGAATGGCTGGCCGCGCGCGGCGTGCGGCTGATCGGCATCGACACGCCGAGCGTGGACCCGGCCGACTCCAAGGTGCTGGACAGCCACCAGCAGCTGCGCCGCCACGACCTGCGCGTGCTGGAGAACCTGGTGCTCGACGACGTGCCCGAGGGCGACTACGAGCTGATCGCCCTGCCACTCAAACTACAAGGCGCCTGTGCCTCCCCGGTGCGCGCCGTCCTGAGGGAACTGCCATGAATCTCGATGATGCCAAGCGKCTCGATGCCGCCGACCCCCTGCGCAGCCTGCGCGAGCTGTTCACGCTGCCCGACGGCGTCACTTACCTGGATGGCAACTCGCTGGGCGCCCTGCCCCGCGCCACACCCGAGCGCATCCAGCGCGCGGTGGAGCAGGAGTGGGGTCAGGGCCTGATCAAGAGCTGGAACACCGCCGGCTGGATCGACCTGCCGCGCCGCCTGGGCGACCGGCTGGCGCCGTGGCTGGGCGCGCGCCCGGGCGAGGTGCTGGTGGCGGACTCGACCTCCGTCAATCTCTACAAGGTGCTGCATGCCGCGCTGCAACTGCAGCAGGGCAAGCGCAAGGTTGTCATCAGCGAGCGCAGCAACTTCCCCACCGACAACTACATCGCGCAGAGCGTGGTGCGGGCGCATGGCGGCGAGTTGATCCTGACCGAGCAGCCCGAGGACATCCCGCCGCTGCTGGACGAGCGCTGCGCCGTGCTGATGCTGACGCATGTGAACTACCGCACCGGCCGCATGCATGACATGGGTCTGCTGACGCGCTGGGCGCAGCAGGCCGGCGCGCTGGCCGTGTGGGACCTGGCGCACAGCGCCGGCGCAGTGCCCATCGACCTGCTGGGCAGCGCGGCGGACTTCGCCATTGGCTGCGGCTACAAATACCTGAACGGCGGCCCGGGCGCGCCGGCCTTCGTGTGGATGCACCCGCGCCACGAGGGCCAGGTGTGGCAGCCGCTGACCGGCTGGCTGGGACACGCCAACCCCTTCGATTTCGACAGCGAATACCAGCCCGCGCCGGGCATTCAGCAGTACCAGTGCGGCACGCCCGCGGTGCTGGCGATGACGGGGCTGGACACGGCGCTGGAC
>NZ_JBFUMO010000877.1:0-1701 GCF_054049355.1 Roseateles sp. P5_E11
GCGTCAAGCTCAAGCACCACCATCCCTGTTTCACTCTTGGCATCTCCGGCTCCAGCCTTGCTCATCGGCAGGGCGCAGACTGAAGTGTTGAGCAAGGTCGGACAGCGGGCCACCTTGACGCGACGAACTGCGCTTTCTGTGGGCTGAACTGCGACTGAATGTCGATCAGTCATGAGCCAGAAAAGCAAAACGGGCCCAGTGGGCCCGTTCATACTTTGGCGGAGAGGGCGGGATTCGAACCCGCGGTGGGTATTAGCCCACACACGCTTTCCAGGCGTGCGACTTAAACCGCTCATCCACCTCTCCTGCAAGCCAACAATCATAACCTATTGCGTGCTCACGAAGGCGACATTCCGTCAGTTGCTGCTGCGCCAGTCCAGGGCGCCGCGCCAGTCGAGCTGGTGCACGACATTGTTGAGGTGCAGCATGCGCCGCGAACGCGCCAGCTCATGCCCGTGGCCGTCAATCAGCGCGACGTTGCACAAGATGTTCATCGGGTCGAACAGCGCCACGACGTCAGGCTGGATCTCCGTCCATTCCCATGCAATCTGGATGGCTTCGCCATCGGCCAGTGCAGCCCACACTTCCTGGCCACATCGCAGCCCGGAACGTGCATCGTGCACTCTGACACTGCTTCCGATTTGACGCAGGTCGTCTGTCACTTTTTCAAACTCGTTTACAGTCTTGACGACCGTCTCGCAGGCCATCAGTTGCCAGGCTGCCATCTGCATTCGGATCTCCCGTCATTTGGATGGTTTGCAGTTTGCGTTCGTCGAGGCCGCACTGCGCCTACCAACCCTAGTAGCGCATGAACCTCCAGCGGTACGAACAAGTCAGTCAAGCAGCAGATCTCACGTCTTTTCGACAGGGGCTGATCGCCTTCGCGAATGACCTAGATTTCGGTCTGGTCGTTGGCGTGCTGGCCATCGAGCACCGTGGGCCGGGTGCGAAGACTGAGTACGTCGCCGTAGGTAACACACCTGAGGCTTTCTTGGAGATTTCCAGGGACAACAGCTACGCGCAACGCGACCCCGTGCATCAACGTTTGGCGAGCCTGACCAAACCGCTGATTTACGACCAGGCTTTCTACGTGGACGCCGGTGCAGGCGAGTTGTGGGAGATGTATGCACCGTTCGGCTACCGGACCGGTGTTGCCGTAGGTGTCCAAATGCCTGGCTACCGCCGGTTGCTTCTCGGGCTCGATCGGGACGCACCCTTGCCCAAAGATCCGATCAAGCTGAATCGGATGATCGCGGACTTGCAATTGCTCGCCGTTCATGCACAGGACGCTGCAGGGCGGCTGCTTGTGTCCAAGAGATCGGCACAACCTGCGGTGCAGCTTCCGTCACGACAGCTTGAGATCCTGAAGCTGACGATGGAGGGCAAGAGCGCCTGGGTTGTCGGGAGCCTGCTAGGCATCAGCGAGAACACGGTGAACTACCACATGAAGCAACTGTTCAAGCTGCTCGACGTGTCCACCAAGCACCAAGCCGTGCTGAAGGCGATGGAGCTGGGGCTGCTCTGACCGGCTACCGGCCCTACCAGGGTTTGTAGTTCTCTGTTGTCTGCCCGTCCTACACACTGCGCGCCATCTCAACGCTGCTAGCCGGACGGTGCAAATGGAAAAAGTTTCTTTCTGGGAAGTTCTCGCAGAACTGCTCGGCTTCCCGATTACGGGTAATTGATCCCGATCCTCTGAGC
>NZ_JBFUMO010000878.1:0-1700 GCF_054049355.1 Roseateles sp. P5_E11
GGGCGTGGATGCCGCCTGGCGTCCGCAGATCGTGCACGCCCATGACTGGCACGCGGGCCTTGCCTGCGCCCACATCGCCGCCAGCCGCTCGCGCCGCCGCACCGAGGCGCGGACGGTCTTTACCGTGCACAACCTGGCCTACCAGGGCCTGTTCCCGGCCGACCATTTCTGCGATCTCGGCTTGCCACCCCAACACTACGCGGTCGAGGGCGTGGAGTTCTATGGCCAGGTCAGCTTCATGAAGGCCGGCCTGCATTTCGCGGACGCGATCACCACGGTCAGCCCGAGCTATGCACGCGAGATCCAGACGCCCGAGCAGGGCTGTGGTCTGGACGGCCTGCTGCGCCATCGCGCCGAGGTGTTGCACGGCATCCTGAATGGCGTCGACTACGGCGTGTGGTCGCCCGCCCACGACCGCAGCATCGCCCGAGCCTATGACGTCGACAGCGCCGAAGACAAGGCCGTCTGCAAGGCCGCGCTGCAGCGCGAATGTGGGCTGGATGTGAAGGCGCAGGCGCCGTTGTTCGGCGTAGTCAGCCGCCTGACCGAGCAGAAGGGTCTGCCTCTGGTGATCGAGGCGCTGAACGACCTGATCGACGCGGGTGGGCAGCTTGTCATTCTTGGCAGCGGCGACGCCCGCCTCGAAGCCGCATTCGCCGACGCGGCTGCCAAGCACCCCGGCCAGATCGCCCGCCGCACCGGCATGGATGAAGGGCTGGCACACCGCATCTATGCCGGCAGCGATGTGATGCTGGTGCCCAGCCGCTTCGAACCTTGTGGCCTCACCCAACTCTATGGCCTGAGCTATGGCACGCTGCCGTTGGTGCACCGCGTCGGTGGGCTGGCCGACACGGTGGTCGACTGCACGCTGGAAGACCTCGATGCCGGTGCCGCCACGGGCTTTGTCTTCAACGCCTTCACGGCCGACGCCTACCGTCGCGCGCTGCGCCGTGCTTTTGCGCTGTGGAGCCGGCAAGAGTGCTGGGGTCGCGTGCGCTTGGCGGCGATGCGACAGCACTTTGACTGGAACGCCGCCGCGCAACGGTATGCGGATGTGTATCGCGGTGTGCTGGGTCATTGATGTGAAACTGGACTGCGCGCAGACGAGCGACTTCATGCGAGGCCTGTCCCTGTTTCTCGGGCACCAACTCGACTCAATGACCGGTGATTTCAGGGACGGGAGCGTCACCTGCTTGATCGCCACGACGAGGACACGGCTGCTTGAGCACTGTGAGTCCTATGGCTGGACGGCTGCACATCTTCCAGGCATCAAGCCGACATCTTGCGTCGTGATTCGGAAGCCCAATATGCAACCGGAGTTGTGGGTGCGATCGCGATATCGCGGGTATCGAAAGGCCTTCCGGCTTTTCCTGTCCGAGTGGGGCGGAATCGGCGATGACGGCATCCCGCACAACCTGCAGGTGGATCACCTGCATCCGGCCTCGCGGTTCACGCCCAAGAACGATCACTACTTTGTGCGCCTCGCCCTCATCGAGCGAGGCGTCAATGCGTCGTACGGAGCGGGCTTCGAACGCTTGTTGTATGAGCGTGAGCGTGAGAGAGCGCTTTCCGGTGGCGTGCATATGGATTGGATGGCCTACCTGAAAGTGCGCGGTATTCGTTTGCCTGCCAAAACTGCAGGGAAGGCCGTTTGGAAGGCCTGGTCCTGGCAATGCGCCAAATCACTGGGTCCCGAAGGC
>NZ_JBFUMO010000879.1:0-1700 GCF_054049355.1 Roseateles sp. P5_E11
GTTCTATTCGGCCGTGATCTGCTCACACGCCCGCTTCACCTACACCGAGGTCGCGGCCGTCCTGGCCAACACCCATGGCCCCGAGGCCGCCAAGCGCCGCGAGCTGGTGCCGCATCTGCTGCATCTGCACGAGGTCTATCGCGCGCTGCTGGCAGAGCGGGGCCGCCGTGGCGCCATCGACTTCGAGACCACCGAGACGCAGATCGTCTGCGACGACARCGGCCGTATCGAGAAGATCATCCCGCGCACGCGCAACGACGCGCACCGGCTGATCGAGGAGGCGATGCTGGCCGCGAACACCTGCTCGGCCGATTTCATCCAGTCGTCCAAGCACCACTCGCTCTACCGCGTGCACGAAGGTCCGACGCCCGAGAAGCGTACGACGCTGCAGAACTATCTGCGCTCGCTGGGCATTGGCATGGGTGTGTCCGACGACCCGACGCCGCGTGAATTCCAGGCGATCGCCCAGGCGACCAAAGACAGGCCCGACGCGCAGCAGATCCACACCATGCTGCTGCGCTCCATGCAGCAGGCCATCTACACCGGCACCAATTCCGGCCATTTCGGCCTGGCCTACCCGGCCTACACCCACTTCACCAGCCCGATCCGGCGCTATCCCGACCTGCTGGTCCACCGCGTCATCAAATGCCTGCTGGCGAGCAAGCGCTACACGCTGGACGCCAGCAAGATGAACGTGCCGCAGGCGCCCAAGCGCCCCGGCCGGCCAGCGCCGCCCAACCCGGCAGACGCCCGCAACGAGGCCGAGCGCTGGGAGGTCGTGGGCGCGCATTGCAGCGCCAACGAGCGTCGTGCCGACGAGGCCAGCCGCGATGTCGAGGCTTGGCTGAAGTGCCGCTACATGCGCGACCGTCTCGGCGAGGAGTTCGCCGGCACCGTCAGTGCGGTCACGTCCTTCGGCCTCTTCGTGCAACTGGATGCGCTCTACGTCGAGGGCTTGGTGCACATCACCGAGCTGGGCGGCGAGTACTACCGCTTCGACGAGGTGCGCCAGGAACTGCGTGGCGAGCGCACCGGCATTCGCTACGCGACCGGCGCCCGCGTGCAGGTGCAGGTCAGCCGTGTTGACCTGGACGGCCGGCGCATCGACTTCCGCCTGGTGCGCGACGCCGAAGACGCGCGCTCACCCGGGCGCGGCGGGGCATCCAAACCCACGGGCAAAGCCCCGGGCAAGACACCAGCCCGCAAGCGCGCGCCCAAGACGGCCGTCGAGACGCTGGACGATGTTCGCCAGCAGGATCGCGACGTGAAGAAGAGCCGCAAGGAAGTCGTCGCGTCCCTGCATCCGGTCAAGGCCGCACAGCAGGCCGCCAAGCGCGCCGCCAAGAAAACGGCTGCCAAGGCCGCGCCGCGCAAACGCCGCTGAGCGTCAGCGCAGCGCCGCCAGGCGCTCGATGAGCTCGCCGGCGCGCAGCACGCCGCCGTACTCGCCGGCGCGGCCGTGCGCGTCCACGCCGGTGCAGGCGATGGCGTGAGCCGTGGCGGATGGTTGCTGAGCCCACAGCCCGCCCAGCCAGCCGGCCAGCACGTCGCCGCTGCCGGCTGTAGCCAGGGCCGGGCTGCCGCTGGCGCAGAGCGCCGGCCGCTCGGCCGGTGAGGTGATCACGCTGCCCGAGCCCTTGAGGACGACGGTGCAGCCCAATTGCAAGGCCAGTTCCTGCGCAGCGGCGAGGCGGTCGGCC
>NZ_JBFUMO010000880.1:0-1695 GCF_054049355.1 Roseateles sp. P5_E11
GCTGCTATGCAGCTGCCTATCTAGCGAAGCTGGCATTGTAATCCAATTTTTGGTCGGATGACAAGCCAGTCGCACTCAGTGCGGCACCACCGTGCTCTTGGCCGCGGCCTCTTCCGGCTTGGCGGCCGCAACGGCCACCTCTTCGTCGGGCAACGGCGTTGGCATGGCTTCCAGGGCGACTTCGAGTACGCGTTCGATCCATYGGACCGGCACGATCTCGAGCTGGTTCTTCACGTTTTCGGGGATGTCCTGCAGGTCCTTGACGTTGTCTTCCGGAATCATCACGGTCTTGATACCACCACGGTGAGCGGCGAGCAGCTTTTCTTTCAGGCCACCGATGGCGGTGACTTCGCCGCGCAATGTGATTTCGCCAGTCATCGCGACATCGGCACGCACCGGGATGCCGGTCAGTGCAGACACGAAGGCAGTGGTCATCGCGGCACCCGCGCTCGGGCCGTCCTTGGGCGTTGCGCCGTCGGGCACGTGGACGTGCACGTCGCGCTTCTCGAAGACCTCGTCCTTGATGCCCAGGCGACGGGCGCGCGAACGCACCACCGTGCGAGCAGCCTCGACGGACTCCTTCATCACGTCACCCAGCGAACCGGTGCGGATGATGTTGCCCTTGCCGGGCATCGCGGTGGCTTCGATGGTCAGCAGATCGCCGCCCACTTCGGTCCACGCGAGACCGACCACCTGGCCGACCTGGTTCTTCTTCTCGGCACGACCGAAGTCGTACTTGCGCACACCGAGGAAGTCGTTGAGGTTGTCCTCGGTGACGGTGACCTTGCCTTCGTAGGTCTTGAGCTGGATGCCCTTGACCACCTTGCGGCAGATCTTGGACATCTCGCGTTCAAGCGAACGCACACCGGCTTCACGCGTGTAGTAGCGGATGATCCCGCGCACGGCGGACTCGGTGACATCCAACTCCTCGTCCAGCACGCCGTTGTTCTTGCGTTGCTTGGGCAGCAGGTAGGTCTGCGCGATGTTGACCTTCTCGTCCTCGGTGTAACCCGACAGGCGGATGACTTCCATGCGGTCCAGCRGGGCCGGCGGGATGTTCATCGAGTTGGACGTGGCCACGAACATCACATCCGACAGGTCGAAATCGACCTCGATGTAGTGGTCGCCGAAGGTGTGGTTCTGCTCCGGGTCCAGGACTTCCAGCAGCGCCGAGGACGGATCGCCGCGGAAGTCCATGCCCAGCTTGTCGATCTCGTCGAGCAGGAACAGCGGATTGCGCGTGCCAACCTTGGTCAGCGACTGCAGCACCTTGCCCGGCATGGAGCCGATGTAGGTGCGACGGTGGCCGCGGATCTCGGCTTCATCGCGCACGCCGCCCAGCGCCATGCGGATGAATTTGCGGCCGGTGGCGCGTGCCACGCTCTGGCCGAGCGAGGTCTTGCCGACGCCCGGAGGGCCGACCAGGCACAAGATGGGCGCCTTGACCTTCTCGACGCGCTGCTGCACCGCGAGATATTCAAGGATGCGGTCCTTGACCTTCTCGAGGCCGTAGTGGTCTTCGTTGAGCACGTCCTCGGCGTTCTTGAGGTCGTGCTTGATCTTGGTCTTCTTGCTCCAGGGCAGGTTGACCAGCGTGTCGATGTAGTTGCGCACCACCGTCGCACCTACATCGGCTCCATGCCGGGCAAGGTGCTGCAGTCGCTGACCAAGGTTGGCACGCGCAATCCGCTGTTC
>NZ_JBFUMO010000881.1:0-1692 GCF_054049355.1 Roseateles sp. P5_E11
CGGCAAGATCGCGCCGATCTTCTTCAACACGCAGGAAGACTCCGGCTCGTTGCCCATCGAAGTGGACGTGTCCAAGCTCGAGATGGGCGACGTCATCGACGTGCTGCCCTACGACGGCAAGCTGGTGAAGAACGGCGAGACCCTGGTCGAGTTCAAGCTCAAGAGCGACGTGCTGTTCGACGAAGTGCGCGCTGGCGGCCGCATCAACCTCATCATCGGCCGCTCGCTGACCGCCAAGGCGCGCGAGTTCCTGGGCCTGCCCGCGTCCACGCTGTTCCGCCTGCCCTCGCCGCCCGTGGCGACCAAGGCCGGCTTCACGCTGGCGCAGAAGATGGTCGGCCGCGCCGTGGGCCTGCCCGAGGGCCAGGGCGTTCGCCCCGGCACCTACTGCGAACCCAAGATGACGACGGTCGGCTCGCAGGACACCACCGGCCCGATGACCCGCGACGAGCTGAAGGACCTGGCCTGCCTGGGCTTCTCGGCCGACCTGGTCATGCAGTCGTTCTGCCATACGGCCGCCTATCCCAAGCCGGTGGACGTCAAGACCCACCGCGAGCTGCCCGCCTTCATGAGCAACCGTGGCGGCGTGTCGCTGCGCCCGGGTGACGGCGTCATCCACAGCTGGCTGAACCGCCTGCTGCTGCCCGACACGGTCGGCACCGGTGGTGACTCGCACACCCGTTTCCCGATCGGCATCTCCTTCCCCGCCGGCTCCGGCCTCGTGGCTTTCGGCGCCGCCACCGGTGTGATGCCGCTGGACATGCCCGAGTCCGTGCTGGTGCGCTTCAAGGGCGAGATGCAGCCCGGCGTGACGCTGCGCGACCTCGTGCATGCCATCCCGCTGTACGGCATCAAGGCCGGCCTGCTGACGGTTGCCAAGGCCGGCAAGAAAAACGCCTTCTCGGGCCGCATCCTCGAGATCGAAGGCCTGCCTGACCTGAAGGTCGAGCAAGCCTTCGAGTTGAGCGACGCCTCCGCCGAGCGCTCGGCCGCCGGCTGCACGATCAAGCTGAACCCGGCGCCGATCAAGGAATACCTCACCAGCAACGTCGTGCTGATGAAGAACATGATCGCCGACGGCTATGCCGACGCGAAGACGCTGCAGCGCCGCATCGAGAAGGTCGAGGCCTGGCTGGCCAATCCGGAACTGCTGGAAGCCGACAAGGACGCCGAATACGCCCACGTCATCGAGATCGACCTGGCCGACATCAAGGAGCCCATCCTCTGCTGCCCCAACGACCCGGACGACGCCAAGTTCCTGTCCGAAGTCGCCGGCACCAAGATCGACGAGGCCTTCATCGGCTCGTGCATGACCAACATCGGCCACTTCCGCGCCGCGGCCAAGCTGCTGGGCGGCCAGCGCGACATCCCGGTCAAGCTGTGGGTCGCTCCGCCCACCAAGATGGACCAGAGCGAGCTGATCAAGGAAGGCCACTACGCCGCCTTCGGAACGGCCGGTGCGCGTACCGAAATGCCGGGCTGCAGCCTGTGCATGGGCAACCAGGCCCAGGTGCGCGAAGGCGCGACCGTCGTATCCACCTCCACCCGCAACTTCCCGAATCGCCTGGGCAAGAACACCAACGTGTTCCTGGCATCGGCCGAGCTGGCGGCGATTGCCTCGAAGCTGGGCCACATCCCCTCGGTGCAGGAGTACCACGAGGCGATGGGCGTCGTGAACAAGGACGGCGCCTC
>NZ_JBFUMO010000882.1:0-1689 GCF_054049355.1 Roseateles sp. P5_E11
GCCTTCGACGGTGCGCTCGCCGGTGCAGAACGGCTTGTCGTTGTCGTCGATGTCGGCGGTGACGAGGTCGCCGGCTTCGGCGTCGGTACGGGCGACCAGCAGCGTGGGCGTGCCCATGACGTCGGCAGCCAGGCGGGCGGCGACGAGCTTGGCCACGGCCTCACGGGTGGGCACGAGCACCTTGCCGCCCATGTGGCCGCACTTCTTGGCGCTGGCAAGCTGGTCTTCGAAGTGCACGCCCGCGGCACCGGCCTCGATCATGGCCTTCATCAGCTCGAAGGCGTTCAGCACGCCGCCAAAGCCCGCTTCGGCGTCGGCCACGATGGGGGCGAAGAAGTCGATGTCGTCCTTGCCTTCGCTCCACTGGATCTGGTCGGCGCGCTGGAAGGTGGCGTTGATCTTCTTGACGACCTTGGGCACCGAGTCCACCGAGTACAGCGACTGGTCGGGATACATCTCGCCATTGCTGTTGGCGTCACCGGCGACCTGCCAACCGGACAGGTAGATGGCCTTCAGGCCGGCCTTGACCTGCTGCATGGCCTGGTTGCCGGTCAGGGCGCCCAGGGCGTTGACGAAAGGCTCGGTGTTCACCAGGCCCCAGAGCTTCTCGGCACCGCGCTTGGCCAGCGTGTGTTCGATCTCGATGGAGCCGCGCAGGCGCACGACGTCGGCGGCGCTGTAGCCGCGGGTGATGCCCTTCCAACGGGGGTTCTCAGCCCAGTCTTTTTCCAGGGCGGCGATCTGTTGGTCACGGGTGAGGCGGGTCATGAAAAGCTCCTTGCTGAACATCGAAAACCGATGGTGCAAGACTAGGCCTTGGACCTGGCCTTGTGAAGCCGCTAGTCTTATATAAGACGAAAAACTTTGTCATTTAAAAACAATGGCTTATGTTTTATTTTTCAAATCAAGAAATGCCATTCACCATAATGAGAAATATTGCGGCAGCGCACCATGGTTGCTTTTCACGATTTGAAAAGTGACTTTCGAATCGTGAGAACGCACCGCTTCAGAATGCGTCCAACCATGACCCACTCAGGCTGCGTGCCATGACCCTTCTCGTGACCCCTCGGCTGCGCCTTGAGCCGCTGAACGACAGCCATTTCGAGGCCCTGTACCGCCTGAACAGCGACCCCGTCGTCATGCGCTACATCACCGGCCGGCCTGACACGCCGGAAGACACGCAGTCCATGATCGACCGCGTGAAGGCCCGCTGGGCCGAGTTCGGCTATTCCTGGTGGGGTTTCATCCGCCAGGACAACGGCGACCTGATCGGCACCGGCTGCATCCAGCACCTGAACCGCGACCCGGCGGGGCCGCTGGAGACCGGCTGGCGGCTGCGCCAGGATGCCTGGGGCGTGGGCTATGCCAGCGAAGCAGCCCGCCACATGGTCGGCTGGGCGTTCAAGACGCTCAAGCCGGAGTTGATCTGCGCCGTCTGCCAGCCCGAGAACACGCCCTCCTCCACCGTCATGGAGCGCCTGGGCATGACCTTCACCGGCAACGGCCGCTGGTATGACATGGATTGCAGGCGCTACGACATCACCGCGGCGCAATGGGCGGCCAGCCCAGCTAAAACACGCTACGACGCTGAGGCATAGTTCGGTTTCTCGCAATCACTCTGCACGGAGGACCTATGGCCAACACCGAACAACGCGGCAACAAGATGACGAAGAAACCCAAGAAGGACAC
>NZ_JBFUMO010000883.1:0-1680 GCF_054049355.1 Roseateles sp. P5_E11
CCTTCGACAACTCGACCCAGGCGCCGTTCGCATCGCCGGTCTCCAGCAGGGCCTTGCCAAGCCAGAAGCGGGCATCGACGAGCGACGCATCCTTCTGCAACGCGTTCTTGAACTCGATGACGGCCGCCTTGTATTCAGCCTTCTGCATGCGGGCCTTGCCCGACTCGACCATCTGCGGCGCCGACGGACCCCAGCAACCGGTCAGCAGCACCGAGGCCACGAGCACGGCACCGGCGAACCGCGCGGGTGTGGAATGCATCTTGTTGTTCATTTGATCTGCAACCGGTTCATCATGTCGTAGAGGGTTGGGCGGCTGATGCCTAACAGTTCGGACGCACGGACGATGTTGCCATCGGTGCGGGCGAGCGCCGTGATGAGGGCCTGGCGTTCGGCGTTTTCGCGCACGGTGCGCAGGTCCAGCGTCACGTTGTCATCGGCCGGTGCCGACGCCGGCCGCAGACCGAGGTCCACCGCCGCGATGCGGTCCTCCTCGGCCATGATGACGGCACGCTTGAGCATGTTCTGCAGTTCGCGCACATTGCCCGGCCAGCGATGCGCTTCCAGCGCTCGCACGGCATCGTCGGCCAGTGTGGGTACCGGGCGGCGCATTTCGGTCGCGAAGCGTCGCGCAAAGGCATGCGAAAGCAGCACCGGGTCGCCCACACGGTCACGCAGCGGCGGTATCTCGACGACGATCTCTGCCAGGCGGTAGTACAGGTCTTCACGAAAGCGACCGTCGACGATCCGGGCCTTGAGATCCTGGTGGGTCGCGCCGACGACGCGCACGTCGATGGGGATCTCCTGGCGGCCGCCGACACGCTCGATGACCCGCTCCTGCAGGAAGCGCAGCAGCTTGGCCTGCAAGGGCATGGGCAGGTCGCCGATCTCGTCGAGCATCAGCGTGCCGCCGTTGGCGGTCTCGATCTTGCCCAGCGTCGACTTGTTGGCGCCGGTGAAGGCCCCCTTCTCGTAGCCGAAGAGTTCGCTCTCCAGCAGCGTCTCGGGGATGGCCGCACAGTTGATGGCGACGAAGCGGCCCTTGCGCTTGGAGGCGTCATGCAGGCCCTGGGCGAGCACTTCCTTGCCGGTGCCGCTTTCGCCAAGCAGCAGCACGGTGGCGTCGCTGGGGGCCACCTTCTCGATCATGCGGCAGACGCGCTGCATGCCGGGGTCGCGCGTGATGAGGCCCGAGAAGACGTCGCTGCTTTGCTGCGTCTGCAGGCGGCGGTTCTCCTGCTGCAGCTCATAGAGCCGGTAGGCGCGCTCGACGGTCAGGCTGAGCACGTCGGGATCGACGGGCTTGGCGAGGAAGTCGTAGGCACCCATGCGGATGGCGCGCAGCGCATTGCCTTGGTCGTTCTGGCCGGTCAGCACGATGACCTTCACGCCGGGGTCGAGCTCCAGCAGCTTCTCCAGGCATCTGAAGCCCTCGGACACCGAGTCCCGATCGGGCGGCAGGCCGAGATCCATCGTGACCACCGCCGGGTTGTGACGGCGGAACTGCAGCACCGCGCTGGGGACGTCATCGGCCGTGACCGATTCGAAGCGGTCCAGCGACCACTTGAGCTGCTTCTGCAGGGCCAGATCGTCTTCGACGATCAACAGCGGCGCATGGCGAGGCGTGTTCATGGGTGCACCCTTCGGCCTGCGGCCTTGCCTGACCGACAGCGCGGCCAGGCG
>NZ_JBFUMO010000884.1:0-1675 GCF_054049355.1 Roseateles sp. P5_E11
GGGTAGTGGCAGCTTTTTCCTGAAGACGGAAGGTGCCACCGGCCAGCAAAATGGCATCAACAATTCGGTGCAGGCCCTGGCCACCAACTACCTGGCCGCCGCTCAGAGCTACGAGGGTCCGGCGCTGTACAGCCTGACCAAGCTCAGCAACGCCAGCTACCAGGACCTCGTCGTCGCAAGCGCCGTCAACGCGGTCCCCGAGCCCGAGACCTATGCCCTCTTCCTGGGCGGCCTGGGCGTCATCGGTCTGCTGGCCCGCCGCCGTCTGCCGCGCTGATCCACTTTCAGCTCCTTGCAAAGGCTCCCTCGGGAGCCTTTTTCACTTCTTAGAATCCTCGCGCTTTCCCTGACACCAACCGAGCGCGCCATGCCCGTCAATCTCACCGCCCCCGATCCCGCCTCCCTGTTGCCCGTGCCGGGCGTGCGCCTTGGCGTGACCATGGCCGGCGTGCGCAAGGCCAACCGGCGTGACCTCAGCGTCATCGCRCTGGAAGAGGGCGCCGCGGTCGCCGGCGTCTTCACGACCAACCGCTTCTGCGCCGCTCCCGTGCAGCTTTGCCGCGAGCATCTGGCCGGCGGCTCGGCTATCCGCGCATTGCTGATCAACACCGGCAATGCCAACGCCGGCACCGGTGCCGACGGCCTGGCCCGTGCGCGCCAGACCTGCCAGGCCCTGGCCGGCTTGATCGGCTGCCAGCCAGAGCAGATCCTGCCTTTCTCGACCGGCGTCATCATGGAGACCCTGCCGGTGGACCGCATCACCGCCGGCCTGCCCGCCGCCCTGGCCGCGCTGAAGGCCGACAACTGGGCCGAGGCTGCCGCCGGCATCATGACGACGGACACCCTGCCTAAAGCCGCTTCACGCCGCATCGAGATCGGCGGCGTGCCCGTCACCCTGACCGGCATCTCCAAGGGCGCCGGCATGATCCGGCCGAACATGGCCACCATGCTGGGCTTCGTCGCCACCGACGCCAACGTCGCCCCGGCCCTGCTGCAGCCGCTGGTGAAAGAAGCGGCCGACGCCTCCTTCAACCGCATCACCATCGACGGCGACACCTCCACCAACGACTGCTTCATGCTGATTGCGTCGCGCCGCGCGGCGCATGCCGAGATCACGTCGCTGGACAGCGCCGAGGCCAAGACGTTGCGCGAGGCGCTGATCGCGCTGGCCCAGGAACTGGCCCAGGCCATCGTGCGCGACGGCGAGGGCGCGACCAAGTTCATTGCCATCACCGTCGAAGGCGGCCGTGACGAGGCCGAGTGCAGGCTGGCGGCCTATGCCATCGCCCACTCGCCGCTGGTCAAGACGGCCTTCTTTGCCAGCGACCCGAACCTGGGCCGCATCCTGGCGGCCGTCGGCTATGCCGGCATTGGCGACCTGGACCAGGGCCTGATCGACCTGGACCTGGATGACGTTGCCGTGGTGCGCCAGGGCGGGCGCCTGACGACCTATCGCGAGGAAGACGGCCAGCGCGTCATKAAGCAGTCCGAGATCACCATCCGCGTCGGCCTGAACCGCGGTTCGGCCAGCGCCACCGTCTGGACCTGCGACCTCAGCCACGACTACGTCAGCATCAACGCGGACTATCGAAGCTGAGGGTTATTGCTGTCAGGGCTTCATCGCATGACGATCGGCGCCGCCTGCGGGCGGCGCTGACAATCCGCGGCTTCACGG
>NZ_JBFUMO010000885.1:0-1672 GCF_054049355.1 Roseateles sp. P5_E11
CGCGCAGCACGTCGCAGCTCTCTTCGTCCACGAGCCATGGCACCCGGTAGCTGCTGCTGCCGTGCAGGCGGCTGTGCGAGGACATCAGGCCGAACTGGATCCAGCGCTTGTAGACGGCCGGCGGCGGGTTGCCTTCGAAGCCGCCAATGTCATGGCTCCAGAAGGCGAAGCCGCAACTTGTGAGCGACAGGCCGCCCCTGAGGCTCTCGGCCATCGACTCAAACGTGCTCCAGCAATCACCGCCCCAGTGCACCGGGAAGCGCTGGCCGGAGGCATAGGTGGAGCGCGCGAAGACGATGGCGTCGGGGCCCTGCACTTCTTCGAGCAGCTCGAAGACGGCCTGGTTGTATTGCAGCGCGTACAGGTTGTGCATCTCGACGGGGTCGGAGCCGTCGAAGTAGGTCACGCCTTCGCTSGGRATGCGCTCGCCGAAGTCGGTCTTGAAGCAGTCSGCRCCTTGCGCGATCAGGCGMYKCAGGTGGCTYTGRTACCAGGCCTTGGCGGCCGGGTTCGTGAAGTCCACGATGGCCATGCCGGGYTGCCACTGGTCGGTCTGGAAGGTCAGCCCGTTGGTTCTCTTGATGAAGTAGCCGTGCTTCACGCCTTCAGAAAACAGCGGCGACTTCTGCGCCACATACGGGTTGATCCAGAGGCTGATCTTCAGGCCCTTGGCGTGCAGSCGCTTGAGCATCGCCTCGGGCTCGGGRAAGCCACGCGGGTCCCAGGCGAAGTCGCACCACTGGAACTCGCGCATCCAGAAGCAGTCGAAGTGGAACACCGMCAGCGGCAGCTCGCGGCGCGCCATCTCGTCGATGAAGTGGGTGGCGGTGGCCTCGTCGTATTGCGTGGTGAACGAGGTCGTCATCCACAGGCCGAAGCTCCAGGCCGGGGGCAGCGGKGCGCGGCCTGTCAGCGCTGTCARYCGGCCCACGACRTCCTTGGGCGTGGGGCCGGCAATGACGCAGTAGTCCAGGCTCTCGCCCTCGCGGCTGAACTGCACGCGGGCGACCTTCTCCGAGCCGACCTCGAAGGACACGGGGCCGGCCTCGTTGACGAGCACGCCGTAGCCGCGGTTGGTCAGGTAAAAGGGCACGCTCTTGTAGGCCTGCTCGCAGGCGGTGCCGCCGTCCTTGTTGGTGTTCTCGACGATCTGGCCGTTCTTGACCCAGGGCGTGAAGCGCTCGCCCAGGCCGTAGACGTTCTCGCCCACGCCCAGCGACAGCTGGTCGTGGACGTGGTGGCGCACCAGGCCGTCCTTGCCGGCCCACTGGATGAAGCCCAGGCCGCGCCAGTCGCTCTTGGTCAGCACGCGGTCGCCTTCGCGGAAGGTCAGGCTCCAGCCGTCGCCCTTCTTGACGTCGACAGAAATCGCGCCCGAGGTCAGCGTGGCCTGGGTGTCACCGTTGTCGATCTGCACTGGATGCTTGCCGGCGCCGGGCATGGGGATGTGCAGGCGCGGCGCGCTGGATGCGGTGTAGTGCTCGACGCTGACGCGGATGACGCCGGGCAGCGGCGAGCTCAGCGTCACGGTCAGCGTCGGGCCTTGCAGCGTGTCGCCGCGGTGCTTGATGGGGCGGGTCGTGGCGAGCACGACCAGGCGGTCTTCGTGGACTTCGATCGCATAGGCCTCGGCCGCGTAATGTGCGGCCACGCCCGGCTGATGCATCCACTG
>NZ_JBFUMO010000886.1:0-1666 GCF_054049355.1 Roseateles sp. P5_E11
ACCTTGAATTCCATGGTCTTGCCCTCGAACGGGCTCATGTCCTTCACCGGGCGGGTGTCCAGCAGCGAGCCGGGCAGGAAGGCGCGGATGCCGTTGACCAGGACGGTCAGGCCGCCCTTGACCTTGCCGGAGACGGTGCCGGTCACGAAGTCGCCGGACTCCAGGGCCGTTTCCAGGCTCAGCCACGAGGCCAGGCGCTTGGCCTTGTCGCGCGACAGGATGGTGTCGCCGTAGCCGTTTTCGATGGCGTCRATGGCGACGGAGACGAAGTCGCCGACCTGGACTTCCAGTTCGCCCTGGTCGTTCTTGAACTCTTCGATGGGCACGTAGGCTTCGGACTTGAGGCCTGCGTTGACGACGACGAAGTTGTGTTCGACACGAACGACTTCGGCCGAGATCACTTCGCCAGCGCGCATGTCGGAGCGCTGCAGCGACTCCTCGAACATGGCGGCAAAGGATTCCATGCCGGAGGCTTGGGCGGTTTGGGTTTGGGACATGTGATGGATCCTGATGCGCCGGGGAACCCCGGACGCGGCGTGCAGACAAGCTGCGGGTTAAGTTGTTGACATCGCGACCCTCAGTGAACTGACGTTCGGAGGGAAGGGCCGCGGGCCGTGGCGTCTCAAGCCTGGACCTTCTCTGGCACCTCGTGCGTAACKAGGCGCGTCAAAAAGGCCTGCGCTGTTGCCACCAATCCAGCACCTGATCCACCGAGGCTTCGATGGTCAGCGCCGAGTTGTCGAGCAGCTGCGCGTCCTGCGCGGGTTCCAGTGGCGAGGCTGAGCGGTTCTTGTCCCGTTCGTCCCGCGCCTCCAGATCTTCGCGCAAGCTGTCAATATTAGCCGAAATTCCTTTGGAAATCAACTGCTTATGCCTGCGCTCAGCGCGCGTCGCGGCGCTGGCGGTGAGGAATACCTTGAGGGAGGCGTCAGGGAAGATGGCTGTGCCCATGTCGCGGCCGTCGGCGACGAGACCAGGCAGGCGGCGGAAGTCGAGTTGCAACTGATGCAGGGCCTTGCGCACCTGAGGATGGACGGCGACCTGTGAGGCCAGCAGGCCGGTCGCTTCGGCTCGCAGCCGGGCACTGACGTCTTCCTGGCCCAGGAAGACATGGCCATCGCCGAACCGCAGTTGCAGCGTCGGCACGATGGCGGCGACGGCGTCGCCGTCATCCAGGTTCAAGCCGGCGCGGCGCGCGGCCAAGCCCGCGACGCGGTAGAGCGCACCGGAATCAAGCACGCCAAAGCCGAGCGCCTTGCCCACCTCATCGGCCAGCGTGCCCTTGCCGGAGGCGGTCGGGCCGTCGATGGTGACGACCGGAATGTCGGCAGCGTTGGCCACCACGACGCCAAAAAGCGTCTCGAAGTAGYCCGGGAAGGTCTTGGCGACGCAGTGCGGTTCGAGGATGCGCACCGGCACGGCCTGCGCGCTGACAAGGCCGTTGAAGGCGGCCAGCGAGAAACACATGGCGACGCGGTGATCGTCGTAGGTGTGGATGGCCGCGGCCTTCCAGTCCTGCAGCGGTTCAACCCGGATCCAGTCCGGCCCTTCGTCGACCGTGGCACCCAGCTTGCGCAGCTCGGCGGCCATGGCAGCAATGCGATCGGTCTCCTTGACGCGCCAGCTGGCGATATTGGTCAGCGTGGTCGGGCCGTCGGCATAAAGC
>NZ_JBFUMO010000887.1:0-1660 GCF_054049355.1 Roseateles sp. P5_E11
GCACGGCGGCCGGGAAGAGCTGCTTCCACAGCGCGCTGTCGGGCTTGAGCTCGGGCGCCGCAACAAAGGGCTGCAGCGGCACGGCGCCGTTGGGCAGCACCAGTTCCAGTTTCAGCCCAGCCGCCGTGCTGGGCCAGTCGGCCCAGGGCTGCCAGGCGGGGTTGCCCAGCAGGCGCTCCGCCACACTGCCGGGTTCCAGCCGAGGCGAGATGACGACGGAGACGCACCAGCGTCCGCCGCGTTGGCCGTTGGGAAGCACCGTCCAAAGAAGCGTTTGTTTTGCCATGTTGTCGCTCCTTCAGGCGAAGGCCTCGCAGTAGTCACGCCAACCGTAGCGCGTGCTGTCGTCGATGGCGGCCAGCTCGGCGGCCAGCGCGAGCGTCGGGTCGGCCGACAGGCCCAGCAGCTGGCGCAGCGTCGGGTCGCCGTTGCTGCCGGCGAACTTCTTCTCGCAACTGATCGTCACGCTGCCCGAGAAGATGAACACCTCGATCTCGATGGTGAGCGTCGCCTTGCCCACCGCCTTGCCGGTCTCGAACTCGTAGCGCAGCTCGAGGTAGAGCTCCAGCGACGCGGTGATCAGGCCCAGCACGTCCACATGGCCTTCGAGGCGGAAATAGCCCGTCAGGCTGGCCGCATCGGCCTCCATGCGGAAGTAGATGCCGGCCATGACCGACACGCCRCCGGAGGCGACGCCGAAGTCGATGCTGATGGCGGCGCCGAACTCGAAGGCCGCCTCCAGGATCTGCACGCCCTTGGGGTCCAGCGTGATGCCGAAGAAGCCGCCGCCGCCGAAGACGTAGACCGTCAGGTGGAAGGGCTGCTCGCGGGTGCAGAAGTTGAAGCGCACCGACAGCGGCTGGCCGATGAAGGGCACCGTGAAGCCCGCGCCGAGGCTCACGTTGCTGAGGTTGAGCACGCCGCAGGTGATGGCGGGCAGGGCCACGTCGAAGCCGGCGTCGATGCCCTGGGCCGTGATGTCCAGGTACGGCGGGTCGGAGAAGCCGTCGAGCGGGATCAGGTCGCGCAGCGTCTCGACAAAGGACAGCGGGCCGACGAACTTGATGCCCGACAGCATCACGTCGACGTTCATCTTGGCGCTGCTGTCGACGCTGAACTCGATCTTCTCGAAGTTCAGCTCGATGAAGCTGGCCGGCGCGATGAGGACGAGGTCGAAATGGTGCAGGCCGCACAGCACCTGGATCTTCGGCGCGCCGCCGCTCTTCTTCATGCGCGCCTCGACGGCGACGATGAAGGCGTGCTTGTCGTGCACGACGAAGAGCGGTGAGGCCGGATCGAAGCCCCAGCTCTTGATCTCGGGCTTCCAGTCGAAGCGCACGACGAGTTCCTCGCCGAGCAGGTTCTCCAGCATCTGCAGCAAGGGGCCCACCGCGCCCAGGGCGTCCTCCACCACACCCAGGATGTCGAGCAGGGTCTTGCGCGGCGGCCCTTCGAGCAGCGGGAAGGCGGCGACGTCGCCCTTCACTGCGCCGAGCGCGTTCTTGACGGCCTCCACCTTGGGTGCGAGCTCGGCCGGCTTGGTGATCAGCTCGCCCAGGGACTGGCCGGGCGCGGGGTTGTCCAGCAGGTTCTTCAGCGCGTCGAACAGCGTCTTGCCATGGCCGACGAGGCCGGCGATGAGCTTGATGGAGTCCAGCAC
>NZ_JBFUMO010000888.1:0-1659 GCF_054049355.1 Roseateles sp. P5_E11
GAGAAGGCCAGCACGCGCACGCGCGTCAGCTTCGAGGCGGGCATGTACCAGATGGGCGGCTCCGTTGTGCACCTGACGACGGGCGACAGCCAGCTCGGCCGAGCCGAGCCGGTGGAGGACTCGGCGCGCGTCATCAGCCGCATGGTCGACATCGTCATGATCCGCACCTTCGAGCAGAGCAAGCTCGAGGCGTTTGCGGCGCATTCGCGCGTGCCGGTCATCAACGGCCTGACCAACGAGTACCACCCCTGCCAGATCCTGGCCGACCTGTTCACCTTCATCGAGAACCGCGGCATGGACCGGCGCGGCGCCATCGACATGGACTGCCTGAAGGGCCGTGTCGTCGCCTGGGTGGGGGACGGCAACAACATGGCCAACACCTGGCTGCAGGCGGCCGAGATCCTGGGTTTCAAGGTGCATGTCAGCACACCCAGCGGCTATGGTGTGGACCCGGCAGTGGCCGGCATCAAGGACGCGAGCTGCTACCGCGTGTTCAACGACCCGCGCGAGGCCTGCGACGGCGCCGACCTGGTGACGACCGACGTCTGGACCAGCATGGGCTACGAAGCCGAGAACGAGGCCCGCAAGGCTGCGTTCGCGGATTGGTGCGTGGACACGCAGATGATGGCTCGCGCCAAGCCGGACGCCCTTTTCATGCACTGCCTGCCGGCCCATCGCGGCGAGGAAGTGGCGGCGGACGTCATCGACGGACCGCAGTCGGTCGTCTGGGATGAAGCGGAGAACAGAATGCACGTGCAGAAGGCACTCATGGAGTACCTGCTGCTCGGACGCATTGGCTGACACGCCTCATCTCGAAAGCAAAAAGCCGGCTGCGAACAGCCGGCTTTTTCTTTGGCGCTCGCTGATCAGGCGCGACGGCGGCGGGCCAGCACCAGGGCGCCACCGGCGAGCAGCAGTGCGATGCTGCTCGGCTCGGGGACGGCGGAGATGTTGTCCAGCGCGGCAACGCCGTTCGTGCCAGTCAGGTCGAAGGACAGTGCCGTGCCGCTGTAGCTCAGGATCTTCTGGGACCAGGTCGAGTAGTCACCGGTCGCGGTCAGCGTGATGGTGCCCAGAAGCGAGCCTGARCCGTTCAGGCCCGAATAGGCGCTGATGGTGGCCGTGTCAGTGCCGGCGTAATAGAAGCTCAGCCCGCCGGCAACGCCAGCGGCGACATTCATGTAGGCAGCCGTATTGACGACCCCATCGAGCTGCACGAAGGCCACGCCGAGCGGCGACGGTGCATTGCCGAAGTAGCTGAAGTTGGCGTCGTTGGACAGCCCCAGCACATTGGTGAAGGTCACGCCGTCGGCAGCGTAGGTGTTGGCCACCTCGTCGCCATAGGACCAGTTCTTTTCAAAGTCCACGGACAGCGGAGCGGCCGCGAAAGCCGGCGAGGCCAGGCCAAGGGCCAGGGCGAGAGTGGCGAGCTTCATTGAAAACTCCAGAGCTTGAAGGTTGAGGCGGCAAATGGAAGAACGCCGCTGCGTTTGAATCGGGCCGGAGTGTGGTGGTCAAAGACGACAGGCGCGTGACGCCCGAGAGTCATCGGCTTCGTCACAGCGCCGTCACCTGCGCCTGCGATGGTTGCCGCCCATGCCCGCCTCTCCCCTGCCCCGCCGCCGACTGCTGCTCGCCGCCAGCGCTGCCTACCTGGGC
>NZ_JBFUMO010000889.1:0-1659 GCF_054049355.1 Roseateles sp. P5_E11
CGTCTCGACCACCTGCCCCGCCCGCATCACCGTGACGGCGCTGCACAGGCTCATGACCTCCCGCAGCTTGTGCGTGATGAGGATCAGCGTCGTGCCGCGCTCCTTCAAGCGGCGCAGCGTGACGAAAAGCTGGTCGGTCTCCTGCGGAGTCAGCACGGCCGTCGGCTCGTCCAGGATCAGGATCTTGGCGCCGCGGTACAGCGCCTTCAGGATTTCCAGGCGCTGCAACTCGCCCACGGGCAGGTCGGCCACCACGGCGTCGAGCTGCACGGTGAGGCCGGTCTCCTGCATCAGCGCCTGCAGCTTCTTGCGCACCTCGGCCTTGGCCGGCGCCAGGAAGAAGCGCCCTTCGGCGCCCAGCATGATGTTTTCCAGGCAGGTCAACGTGTCGACCAGCATGAAGTGCTGGTGCACCATGCCGATACCCAGGGCAATGGCCTGCTGGGAATTGGCGATGTGGACCTGCTGGCCGTTGACCTCGATATGGCCTGAATCGGCGTGGTAGTAGCCATACAGGATGGCCATCAGCGTGCTCTTGCCCGCGCCGTTCTCGCCGACGAGGCCATGCACGCTGCCCGCGGCGATGTCGAAGGACACCTCGCGGTTGGCCTGGACCGCGCCAAAGCGCTTGGAAATCGCCCGGAGGCGGACGGCGGGCGTCATCGCGCCGCTCAGAACTTACAAGCGTTGTCCGCCATGTAGTCGGCCACCTTCACCTTGCCGGCAATGATGTCGGCCTTGATGGCTTCAACCTTGGCCTTCAGCGGTGGCGTGATGAGCTTGGCGTTGTTGTCGTCCAGCGCATAGTCGACGCCGCCTTCCTTCAGGCCCAGCACGCTGACGCCGGGCTTCCAGGCCTTCAGCACGTTGTAGACGGCCACGTCCACATGCTTGACCATGGAGGTCAGCATCGTGCCGGGCTGGATGTGGTTCTGGTTGCTGTCCACGCCGATGGCGAGCTTGCCAGCGTCCTTGGCGGCCTGATACACGCCAACGCCTGTGCCGCCGGCGGCGGCAAAGACGACGTCCGAACCCTTGGCGAACTGGCTCTTGGCCAGCTCACCGCCGCGGGTCGGGTCGTTCCAGGCAGTCGATGTGGTGCCCGTCATGTTGGCGAACACCTCGATTTTGGGGTTCGTCGCCTTGGCGCCCTGCTCGTAGCCGCACTGGAACTTGCGGATCAGCGGGATGTCCATGCCGCCGACAAAGCCGACCTTGTTGGTCTTGGTGACCAGGGCCGCCATGGCGCCGACGAGGTAGCTGCCTTCGTGCTCCTTGAACAGCAGCGACTGCACATTGGGCAGGTCGACCTTGGCGTCGATGATGGCGAACTGGGTCTTGGGGAAGTCCTTGGCCACCTGCTGCAGGGCCGACGCCTGGGCGAAGCCGATGCTGATGATGGGGCTGGCACCCCGCTCGGCCATGCGGCGGATGGCCTGCACGCGCTGGGTGTCGTTGCTGATCTCGAACTCGAGATAGGTCTTGCCGGTTTCCTTCTTCCACTGCTCGGCGCCCTGGTAGCCGGCCTGGTTGAAGGATTTGTCGAACTTGCCGCCCATGTCGAAGATCACCGCGGGCTGCTGGGCCTGGGCCATGGCCGATGCGACCAGCAGGGTCAAGGCAGCAAGACGGGGCAGAGAGGTCGTCATGGGCATGGGG
>NZ_JBFUMO010000890.1:0-1656 GCF_054049355.1 Roseateles sp. P5_E11
GATCGGTACGGTCATCGCTCAACCCCTCGCGGACGAACTCCTTGTCGATCTGCTGCCAACGCTCGATCACAGCCGCGCCTACCCCTGGCCCTCCGCTGAACAGTTCGAAGCTGCACTCGCGGATTTGCTCCATCTACCCGGCCATTGGAGTCTGCGCTCTGAGCGTGACACCGATCAGTCGTCGGTTCCAGAGTTGGGCAGCCGTGCATTGCTAAACGAGAAACTGGCCGGCCTGATCCAATACTGCGTGGGCACCACGCTGGGGTGCCCAACATTCCATGCAAGCAGCGAGAAACTTGATGCTCAACCTTTCGCTGCAGCGGACGGCTTCGCCGTMCGCTGAGTTCGCACGTTATGCCTCAGGAATGTTCCGTGGTACGAAGTGACAAGCTCGCGAAATTGATCGCGGTTTTCGACCAATTCCATGACGGCATCGCCGAGCTCGACGATCCGACGGCGAAGCGCCTGGTGGACAACTGGACTGGCATCCGAGACCAATATGTGACGGCAACTGTTGCTCCTCGATCAGCGCTTGCCGCAGGCATGGAACAAGGTCTTCGCGAGACACCAATGTTGGTGCAATCAATGCAGCCCGAGGCGCGCAAGAGCGCCATCCATGCATTGGCGGCAGCAACGTCAGCCCACTACCCGGATTTCTTGGCCAAGGAAGCCGAGCGCCTCACAAAGATCAAAACGCGAGGCTCCATCCGTGGCGAAGCCGAGTTCTACTTCGTGCGTCATCGCATCGATTTGCTGGAGGGTGACCCGAGGCAAGAAGAAGAGCTTCGCCTGCTTTACGAGTTGACTGACAGGTTCGAAGGTAAGCGCAAATGAGGCATAACTGGTCAACCAAGTCGGACGCCTTCGGCGCCGCTTGTCTTCAACGTTAGGTATCAAGATGACTCTGGCGAAAAGATTCTTCGCAGTCCTGTGGTTCATGCAGAGCGCTTACTACGTGTTTGGCCTCTACGCAATGGGAAGGACGTTTGGGGGTGCGCGTTGGCTTTCGCACGTAGGGGCGGGTCGTGCGGCGGCTGCCATCGTGATTTGCGCCGTCCTCTCAGCAATCATTGGCGTGACCTTGGTCCGAAACAAGGCTCCTATGCTGCCGACCCTC
Source organism: Roseateles sp. P5_E11 (assembly GCF_054049355.1). Classification (NCBI taxonomy): domain Bacteria; kingdom Pseudomonadati; phylum Pseudomonadota; class Betaproteobacteria; order Burkholderiales; family Sphaerotilaceae; genus Roseateles; species Roseateles sp. P5_E11. The sequence goes on from NZ_JBFUMO010000890.1 coordinate 1,118, forward strand.
CTTGTCGGCGGTGTCTCCGCATATTTTCTTCTCGGGGTCTTTTCGRGACAGGCAATCCTTCAACTGCTTATGCCGCCATTTGTCGAATCGGCCGTTATCTGGACCTACTTGGTTGGAGCAGGGCTTTCGTTGTTCACTATTCCTATGGTCAGCGTGGCAAGCTCTGATTCTTCGGAGTCGAAGAGTGCTACCTAACCAATTGCTGCAGCGGACGGCTCCGCCGCCCGCTGAGCGCCAACGTCAGAGCGCATCAATGAAATCCTACGCAACCATCGCTCGCCGAGCGGTACGCATCCTCGGGCACCCAAACAGTGGGTGGTCGCCCGCAGATCCGGATGACGATAACGCGCTGGAGATCGAGTTTCGATTCGAGATCACGGACGATGGAAACAAGAACTTCTTGCTTGTTTGCCATTCGTTGGATGGGCGCTATGCCGCCGATACCTGGCATGAAACCCTTGAGGAGGCCGTTGCCTGTGCACAAGACTCCTATGACATCGCGCCATCGGAATGGATGATGTCTGGGCCCACCACCTAAC
>NZ_JBFUMO010000891.1:0-1653 GCF_054049355.1 Roseateles sp. P5_E11
GGCGTCAAGCTGACGCCCAAGCATTACGCGTATCTCAAGATCAGCGAAGGCTGCAACCACCGCTGTTCCTTCTGCATCATCCCCAGCATGCGCGGCGACCTGGTGTCGCGCCCCATCGGCGACGTGCTGAACGAGGCCCGCGCGCTGTTCGAGAGCGGCGTCAAGGAGCTGCTCGTCATCAGCCAGGACACGTCGGCCTATGGCGTGGACGTGAAGTACCGCATGGGCTTCTGGGACGGCAAGYCGGTCAAGACTCGCATGCTGGATCTCGTCGCCCAGCTCGGCGAGATCGCCAAGCCCTATGGCGCCTGGGTGCGCCTGCATTACGTCTACCCCTATCCGCACGTGGATGAGGTGCTGCCGATGATGGCCGAAGGCCTGGTGCTGCCATATCTGGATGTGCCCTTCCAGCATTCCCACCCCGACGTGCTCAAGCGCATGAAGCGCCCGGCCAACGGCGAGAAGAACATGGAGCGCATCCTGCGCTGGCGCGAGAGCTGCCCCGAGCTGGTCATCCGCTCGACCTTCATCGCCGGCTTCCCCGGCGAGACCGAGGCCGAGTTCCAGCATCTGCTGGACTTCATGCAGGAAGCCAGGATCGACCGCGCGGGCTGCTTTGCCTATTCGCCGGTCGAGGGCGCCAGCGCCAACGAGATCCCCGGCGCGCTGCCCAAAGAGGTGCGTGAGGAGCGCCGTGCGCGCTTCATGGCCGTGGCCGAACAGGTCTCGGCCGCCAAGCTGCAAAGCCGTGTCGGCCAGACGCTGCAGGTGCTCGTCGACTCCGCGCCGGCCCTGGGCCGCAAGGGCGGGGTGGGGCGCTCCTACGCCGACGCGCCCGAGATCGACGGCACCGTGAAGATCCTGCCGCCCGAGAAGGCCAGCAAGACGATGAAGGTGGGCGATTTCGTGCGCGCCCGCGTCGTGGCAGCGGATGGGCACGACCTGGTGGCGAGCCTGGTCTGATGAGCAAGAAGGCTCCCAGCACTCAGCTTATTCACCACCCTTACCGCGCCCCCGAAGGCTGGGATGCGGTGCCCGTACCGGTGGCCAAGGCCTCGACCGTGCTCTTCAAGAATACGGCCGATCTGCACAAGCCTAAGCCGCGTGACGGGCTGACCTACCGCTACGGCCTGCATGGCACGCCCACCAGCTACACGCTGGCCGCGCGCATCGCGACGCTGGAGCATGCCGAGCATTGCCTGCTCGTGCCGAGTGGCTTGGCGGCGGTGACGCTGCCGTCGCTGGCCGTGCTGCGGCCCGGTGACGAGGTGCTCGTGCCGGACAACGTCTATGGCCAGAACCGCTACCTGACCGAGTCGTGGCTGCCTCAATGGGGCGTCACACACCGCTTCTACGACCCGCTGACGGTGCCCAAGCTGCGTGACAACACCAAGCTGGTCTGGCTGGAGGCGGCGGGGTCGATCACGTTGGAGTTCCCTGATCTGCTCGGGACGCTTGCCGCCTGCCGTGCGCGCGGCATCACCACGGCGCTGGACAACACCTGGGGCGCCGGCCTGGCCTTCAATGGCTTCGAGCCGGCACCCTTGACCCACCCAGGGCTGGGCGCGGACATCGTCATGCAGGCGCTGACCAAATACGCCAGTGGTGGTGCCGACGTGCTGATGGGGTCGGTCTGCACGCGCGACCGCAAGC
>NZ_JBFUMO010000892.1:0-1648 GCF_054049355.1 Roseateles sp. P5_E11
GGGTGGGCGACGACGACGCTGCCGTCCTCGTCCACCTCCTCCAGCGTGCAGCGGTTCTGCGGGAACTCGGCCTTGAGGAAGGCCACCAGCTCCGCATGTGAGGGGCGGTGTTCAGACATGGCGTTTTGCAAGCAATTGCGAGGGAAGCGGCCGCCAGCCTAGCACCGCGTCCAGAATGACTCACATGAACCTCGCCGACCGGGGCTTCACTGGCTCCATCCCCCAACTCCATGAGCACTATCTGGTGCCCATGCTCTTCGATCCCTATGCCGAGGACCTGGCCGCGCGGGCAGCTGCGTTGCGCCCGGGGCGGTTGCTGGAGATCTCTGCGGGCACCGGCGTGCTGACGCGCCATCTCGTCGGGGAGCTGCCCGACAACGTCGACATTGTGGCCAGCGAACTCAACGCCACCATGCTGGACATGGCGGCCACCCGGGGCACCGAACGGCCCGTCGAGTGGCGGTTGGCGGATGCTGCGCAGCTGCCCTTTGCCGACGAGAGCTTCGACCTCGTCGCCTGCCAGTTCGGCGTCAGCCTCTTCGCTGACCGGCCACGTGCCTTTGCCGAGATCCGCCGCGTGCTCAGGGCCGACGGCGTGTTCCTCTTCAACGTCTGGGATCACCTCGACAGCAATGAGCTGGCCGAGACGATCACGCAGGCCCTGGCCCAGGCCTTCCCGGACGACCCGCCGCGCTTCCTCGCGCGCGCGCCGCACGGCTGCCACGACATCCACGCGCTGCGCCAGGAGCTCAGCGACGCTGGCTTCGAGCACGAGGCGGACTTCGTCACGCTGCCGCTGCGCGCCTGCGCAGAGTCACCTTCCCAGCCCGCCCTGGGCTTCTGCCAGGGCACGCCGTTGCGCGCCGAGATCGAGAAGCGCGCGCCAGGCCGCTTGCCGGAGATGACGGCCCTCGCGGCCCGCGCCATCGCMGACCGCTTCGGTGTCGGCGCCATCGACTCGCGCATGCAGGCCCACGTGGTCATCGTGGGGCATTGAACACTTTCGGGCCGAGCGCCGGGCCGCTCCCAAGCCGGCCCGCACTGGCGATGTGGTCGCGGCTCGATGCCGCGAGCATCGCCGCCCCCTCGGGGGGCCGGTCAGCCGCACCCGCGTTCAGCGGGGTGCGGCTGGACGAGGGGCCTACTCAATCGGGGTGAGCTTCGCAACTGAAAGAGCCAGCCATTTCGTGCCATGCCGGCCGAAGTTGACCTGCGCCCGCGCATCCGTGCCCGAGCCTTCAAGGGTGAGCAACACGCCCTCGCCGAACTTGTTGTGGAAGACACCCTTGCCCACGCGCAGGCCGCCGTGTTCTTCCGACACCTTCTGCTTCATGCTGGCCGGCACGGGTGGCTCCACCCAGGCGGCCCTTTCTCCACGATTGGGCACATTGCCCGCGCCCACCATGCCCTTGAGCCCCGAGCCCCGCTGCCAGGCCTGCTGGTACTCGCGCGCAAAGCCCGAGCCGAAGCCCTGGTTGCGCGGCGTCAGCCACTTCAGCGCCTCCTCGGGCAGCTCGTCGAAGAAGCGGCTCTTGATGTGATAACGCGTCTGTCCGYGCAGCATGCGGGTCTGGCAGAAACTCAGTGACAGCTTCTTGCGCGCCCGCGTGATGGCCACGTACATGAGGCGGCGCTCTTCCTCCAACCC
>NZ_JBFUMO010000893.1:0-1647 GCF_054049355.1 Roseateles sp. P5_E11
CCTGTCGATGTTCTTTACAGTCGAAGTCGAGCGCCAAGGCCACGACCTCCCGGTGGGCACCGGACACGACAGAACATTGACGCAATGTCAGGCGCTCGGGGGCGCTGGCTTTGCCAAGACATCGTGCAAGGTGCGCTGGCACTGGCGCAAGCTCAGGCAGACGCCGTGATGCTCCCGCAAGTGCTGCTGCARCAGCTTCCCATCCCATCGCCCTTTGGCGTAACCGCAGCCACCGGGCGGTATACGAAGCTCAGCAGCCACTTCCAGCGACTTCACGCCCGTTAGCCGGGGCGGCCGCCCCGGCGGACGCTCTGCCACCGGCGTGATGGCGGCCCCACGGAAATGCCGAACCCAACGCTGCAGGCTGCGGGGGTTGTCGCCAAACCATGCCGCAACCTCCGAGCAGCTGCGCCCGCAGGCCACCAGGCAAACGCAATGCAGACGGTGCAGCGCCTGCTCCTGGGCCGATCGATCGGATCCGATTCGCAACATCTGCCGCAGCGCATCGAGCGCCGCGTCGGGCAGTTGRGTCATGAAATACCTCCCGGGCATGGCCGCCGGCGTGCGACATGCCTTCTGACGCTTCCGTCTGGAGTCGGCAACTGGCACGTTCGATGCTCGCTACCGGAGGAATCAGCCGGCAAGGGCACGCCATCTGACAACAGCCAATATAGGCGTTGCGATCGGTGCCTACCTCCAAGGAGACACACCATGCCCTGTCCTCACACCCGCAGCAGCCATCGGTGGGTTGCCTTGCCGCTTCTGGCTCTTGCGCTGCCCGCGCTGGCCGACACCGGCCCCGAGGCCAACAGCAATGACTGCAGCCAGCGCAACGCCTATGTGATCGAGCACAACTACACCCGCACGGCGCTGGACTTCACCATCAACTACACGGATCGCCGAAACGGCGGCACCATCGTCGCCTCGGATCACGTCGGAGAAATCGCGGCGGGCGGGCAAAGCGGCAAGCGCGAAATTCCCGACGCCGCGAAGAAACTGACGCTTTGCGACGTCGTCAACCACACCCGCGCCGTTGGCAACCCTGGCGGCCCAGGCGGTGGGGCCGGTGGGCCGGACGACATCTGGAGCGGCGCCGAGCACGATCAGAAGTTTGAGGTGCTCTACAAGGACCCGGCCACCGGCAAGTACGTTCAGCAGAGCATCTTCCATTTCCTGGCCCTGGCTTACGGCGGCGAGGAAATTCCTTTCCTCGACTTCTGGTTCGACACCAGCGGCGATGGCCGCATCGACGCCAACGATCACATGTACGCGCTCTACGACATCGGCGAGTACACGCACAGCGGTGCCGACTCGCTCGCGGCGCTGCGCTCCCGCTTCCTGCCGGGCCAGGCGGTGGACATCCTCAATGGCCGCATCGCGGGCATCGACGGCCTTTACTTCAGCACCACCGCCTTCACCTTTGACGAGAGCACCGGCTACCAGGGCAGCAACTACTCGGGTAGAGGTTTCGGCGTGACAGACCACACCTTCTACAGCCGGCTGCCCGAGCCCGCCAGCCTGGCGCTGACTCTGGCGGCGCTCGTGGCGGGCCTGAGTTCTCGCCGGGTGAAGCGGCCCCGGGCTTGAGCGCACGCCCGGGAGGGCAGCACGGGCGGCGTGAAGCGGCGGGCCTCGGGAGCCCGGAGT
>NZ_JBFUMO010000894.1:0-1644 GCF_054049355.1 Roseateles sp. P5_E11
GAACTGCAGCTTGTCCAGCTTGGTCAGGCCGTCGACCAGATCGGCCGTCGTGGCGTCGAACTTCTCGATCAGCTCGGCCTTGGAAACGCCGCAGTCTTCGACCACGTCATGCATCAGCGCCGCCATCAGCGCCTGGGCATCGAGTCGCCACTCGGCACAGATGCCGGCGACGGCGATCGGGTGGGTGATGTAGGGCTCGCCGGTCGCCCGCTTCTGGCCCAGGTGGGCCTCGTCGGCGAACTTGTAGGCCTCGCGCACGCGCTTGACCTCGGCCTTGCTCRGATAGCCGAGTTTGGGGGCGAGGGCATCAAAGGAAGCAGCTTCCGCCTGCGTGGGCGGCGCCGCCTGGCGCAATCCAGGCAGCGTGAACCAGGCGGTGAGGGAGCGTTGGGCCATATGGTCCCGAATTTAGCCGATGAAAACTGTTGGCCCCTCGTCCAGGGAATACCTGGCCGGTCCCCCGCGGAGACGGCGATGCTTGTAGCGTTGAGCCACAAGCACATCGCCATGGCGGGCCGGCTTGGGAACGGCCCGGCGCTCGGCCCAAACTCCGAAATGCAAACGGGCGCCCGAGGGCGCCCGTGTGGCAGCAGGGGACGGTGCTTAGACCGGAACCTTGCGCAGCATCTCGATGCCGACTTCGCCGGCGGCAATTTCACGCAGGGCGGTCACGCCGGGCTTGTTCTTGCTCTCGATGCGCGGGCTGTGGCCCTGGCTCAGCATGCGGGCGCGATAGGTGGCGGCCAGCACCAGCTGGAAGCGGTTCGGGATCTTGATCAGGCAGTCTTCGACGGTGATGCGGGCCATGGTGTTCCTTGGAGAAAAGCGGATCAGGGCAGATCGAGCGCCTGAAAGACGGCAGAGCGGTTGCGCCGCTGAGCCAAGTATTTTAGCCGCTGCGCGTGGACGATGGATTTGAGGTCGAAAACGGCGGTGTCGAACACCGCATTCACGACGACAAAATCGAAGTTCTGCGCCTGCGCCACCTCGAGGCGCGCATTGGCCATGCGCTTGGCGATGACCTCGGGTTCGGTGTCGCCACGGCGGTTCAGGCGTGACTGCAATTCGTCCCAGCTCGGCGGCAGGATGAAAATCAGCACGGCATAGGGGAAGAGCTGCTTGATCTGCAGTGCGCCCTGGAAGTCGATCTCCAGTACGACGTCATCGCCATGCTGCATGCGCGCCTCGATGGCGGCTCGCGAGGTGCCGTAGAGGTTGCCGTGGACCTCGGCCCATTCAAAGAAATCACCGCGTTCGGCCATCGCGCGGAATTCCTCCGGCGTGATGAACCAGTATTCGCGGCCATGCTGCTCCTGGCCGCGCGGTGCGCGCGAGGTGTGGGAGATGGACACGGCCAGCTTGGCATCCAGCTCCAGCAGCGCCTTCACAAGGCTGGACTTGCCCGCGCCGCTGGGTGCGGCGACGACGAAAAGATTGCCGGGATATTCCATGGAGAAGTGGGCTTGGCGTGCCGGGCCGGCTTGGGGCTGAAGGCTAAGTGCCTGTCAGCCCTGCGGATTTCTCGCGCCGCCCGGTGGGTGATGGGTGCGAACTTTAGCTCGGACGCCGCCCGGCGCCGCCTGCACGGAACGGCGATGTCTGCCCTATTTGGCAATGCAGGCCCGATTGCGAGCGCCCGACGAC
>NZ_JBFUMO010000895.1:0-1639 GCF_054049355.1 Roseateles sp. P5_E11
GACCATGACGGCGCCGGGGTGGCGGATGTATTCGCGGTGCGCGGCGGTGCCGTCCGGCAGCGCGACACGATCGCGGCGCACGTCGAGGAAGTGGCCCGCGAAGACCTGTGTGCTTTCGAGCAGGCGCTCGACGAGATGGGGGTCTTCGCTGTCAGAGGTGGCCACGGCGCAAATATCTCCAGACAAAGCCGGGAAAGCCCAGCGTGATGAAGAGACAGGTCGCCGCGGCATAGAACTCCCAGCCTTGCGCATGGCGCTGGCCGATGCGGGCCTCCAGCACCGAGCCGAGGGCAAAGGTCAGCGCGGCCATCAATACCAGTTCGAGCAGCCGCCACCAGGCCGCTTTCGGCGCTTGGCGCGGGCCAACGAGGAGTAGCCTCTCGCTGAAGTAAGGCAGGTTGGCCGCGATGACGGCCGCGGCGAGGACCAGCCAGACGGCGGCGGACTGGTCCATGGATGCGTTCAGGTGGCGAGGGCCTGGCGGATGGCGACCTTGCACAGCTCCAGCAAGCCACCCGGCAGCAGGCCGAAGACCAGCACGGCGGCGCCGTTGAGGGTCATGACGAAGCGCACGTCGGCCGGCGCAGCCAGCGGGGCCGTATCGGTCGGGGCGTCGAAGAACATGACCTTAACGATGCGCAGGTAATAGAAGGCGCCAACCAGCGACACGACGACGGCGAAGCCTGCGAGCCACAGGTAGAACGGCATCTGCGTGGCCACCAGGGCCTGCAGCACGGCCAGCTTGGCATAGAAACCCACGGTGGGCGGCACGCCGGCCAGCGAGAACATGAACAGCGTCATGACCAGGGCGAACCAAGGGCTGCGCTTGCCCAGGCCCGCCAGGTCCTTGATCTCCTCAGCCTCATGGCCCTGGCGCGACAGCAAGATGACCATGCCGAAGGTACCCAGTGTCGTCAGCACATAGGTGACGACGTAGAACATCGCCGAGCTGTAGGCGTTGGTGCCCCAGGTCGTGCTGTCATTGACGACGCCGGCAGTCATGCCCAAGAGCATGAAGCCCATGTTGGCGATGGTCGAGTAGGCCAGCATGCGCTTCAGATTGCTCTGGGCGATGGCCGCCAGGTTGCCGATCAGCAGCGACATGACGGACAGCACGACCAGCATCTGCTGCCAGTCCACCGCCAGGCCGCTCATGCCCTCGACCAGCAGGCGCACGGTGATCGCGAACGCGGCCAGCTTGGGCGCGCCACCGATCAGCAGCGTGACAGCCGTCGGGGCGCCCTGGTAGACGTCAGGCACCCACATATGGAAGGGCGCGGCGCCGAGCTTGAAGGCCAGGCCGGCGACGACGAAGACGGTGCCGAAGATCAGCACGCTCTTGTTCGGGATGCCCTGGGAGATGACGCCAAAGACTTCGGGGATGGTCAGCGAACCGGTGGCGCCGTACATCATCGACAGGCCGTACAGCAGGAAGCCGCTGGCGAGGGCGCCGAGGACGAAATACTTCATCGCCGCCTCGGTCGACACCGCATGGTCACGGCGCAGCGCGACCAGCGCGTACAGCGACAGGCTCATCAGCTCCAGGCCGAGGTAGACGACCAGGAAGTTGTTTGCCGACAGCATCACGTTGATGCCCAGCAGCGCGAACAGGCTGAGGATGAAGAGCTCGCCCTTGAGC
>NZ_JBFUMO010000896.1:0-1638 GCF_054049355.1 Roseateles sp. P5_E11
GCACATAGTTCTTAAGCGCGGGGTTGTTGAAGATGTCGCCGAGGTTTCGGGCGCCGTTGATGCTGGTGAGTTGGGCCTGAAGCCGCGTGATCTGCTGCACCTGGTTGTTGATCTTGGTGATGTCGTTCATCACCTGCTGGACCGTCTGCACCAGGTTGGCGACATCGATCACCGGGATGCCCTGTGCGGATGAGGTCACCGCGCTCGCGGCGAGGGCGAGGGTTGTGGCGAGTTTCAGGAAGGCATGCATGAGACTGCTCCTTTGCAGTGGGCGTTCACGAGCGACCGCGCATCGCGGCGAGCTTGTAGGCTGCGGTTCTGACGGCGCCATACCCGCGGCGCGCGAGGCTCATCGAGCCTGCCCCGGCGGCAGCCGTGGCCCGGCCAGCCATGAAGGGGATGCCGACACCGGCGCGCACGGTGCCGCCCTGCGCGTTCGCGGCTGAGGCATGGGGCACGCTGCTTCGTGCCCTCAGGCTTGAGACCATCAGCACGTTCTGGATCATCTGCACGCCTTGTTGGACCGCGGCGCCGCCCGTGAGCGCGGAAGCCAGGCTCGGTGCTTGGAAGCAAACGATCGCCATCAGGATCATCACGATGCAGTACTTCAGGGACTCGGCAACGACATTGAAGGTCGGGCCCTGGAAGCCGCCCTGGTCCTGGATGGCTTTGACCAGTGCTGCTCCCATCGACGCGCTGAGCCCCAGCGCGAAGAAGGCGAACCAGGCCAGCACCACGGAGTTCAGCAGCATGGACAGCCAGCTGTCGAAGAACTTCGCCGTAGGCCGCCAGGCCAGGCTGAGGATGAACAGCGGCCCGACGCCGATGGTGAACGTCAGGAAGACCTTGGACAGCGCGACGACGAACAGCGCCAGGCACAGGAAGATGACGTTGCCGAAGGAGGTCACGACTGCCGCGAAGACGAGGTCGAGCCGCGTGATGCCTGCATCCTTCAGCAGGTCGAGCACCAGCTGGCTGGCGTTGTCGTTGAACGCGTCCAGGATGGCGTAGGGGCTGGTGATCGTTGCTGGGTTCGCCGATGCGGGCAGGAAGGTCGTCGCCACACCGGTGGCAAGAGCGTTGGCGGTGTCGGCCACGTTGCTGATGTAGAAGCCGGACTGCAGGGCGAAGGCAAGCACCAGGCCGATCTTGAAGACCTTCCACATGAAGGCCGGCAGCGTCTCGGAGACCTCGTTCCGTAGGACGGCCCAGCCGTACAGGGCGATCCACAGGGTCATCGACGTCAACGCGATCGGCGCGATCGTCGTCATCAGCGCCGAGACGACGCCGATGACGTACGTGTTCAGCACGCTATCGAATTGAGCACCGACCCAGGTGAACATGGCAACGTCACCGCTTCATTGAACTGAGGCGACCGGCGGGAGCGCCTTGGTGCTCACGCAGCCGCTTCCCTCGTCCGGGCGCGGGCACTGAACCCATTGGCCCTTGACGCGGATCACCCAGAGCCGTGCCCGCTTCACGGTGCCGTATGTCGACGCCCGGCAGGTACCCGGTCGGGCGTAGAACTCCGTGCACTCCTGCAATCCCTCGGTGGTCTCGACCATCAGCAAGGAACCTGACCAGCAGCCGGCGTTGTCTGCCCTGCAAGGCGGCCCGAGCTTCATGGTGGGCAGGGGA
>NZ_JBFUMO010000897.1:0-1638 GCF_054049355.1 Roseateles sp. P5_E11
CACGAAGGGCACCATGATCTCGATGTTGTTCAGGCCCATTTCCTTGCGCACGCGCTTGAGGGCCTCGCACTCCATCGCGAAGGCGTCCTGAAAATCGCCGCTGATGTAGCGCGAGGCGCCGCGGAAACCCAGCATGGGGTTCTCTTCGTCCGGCTCATAGCGGCTTCCGCCGATGAGCTTGCGGTACTCGTTGCTCTTGAAGTCAGAGAGGCGAACGATGACCGGGCGCGGGAAGAAGGCGGCGGCAATCGTCGCGATGCCTTCGGCCAGCTTATCCACATAGAAGGCGCGCGGCGAGGCGTGGCCGCGGGCGACGGACTCGACGGCCTTCTTCAGGTCGGCATCGATGTTCGGATAGTCCAGGATGGCCTTGGGGTGGACACCGATGTTGTTGTTGATGATGAACTCAAGCCGCGCCAGGCCCACGCCGCCAGAGGGCATTTGCGCGAAGTTGAAGGCCAGCTGCGGGTTGCCGACGTTCATCATGATCTTGATGGGGCAGTACGGCAGCTCGCCGCGGTGCACCTCGCTGATCTCGGTCTCGAGCAGCCCGTCGTAGATATAGCCGGTGTCGCCCTCGGAGCAGGCCACCGTGACGAGCTGGCCGTCCTTGAGCTTCTCGGTCGCGTCGCCGCAGCCGACCACGGCCGGGATGCCCAGCTCGCGCGCAATGATGGCCGCGTGGCAGGTGCGGCCGCCGCGGTTGGTGACGATGGCGCTGGCGCGCTTCATGACCGGCTCCCAGTTCGGGTCGGTCATGTCGGTGACGAGCACGTCGCCGGGCTGCACGCGCTCCATCTCGGCCACGCTATCAACCAGGCGGACCGGGCCGGTGCCGATCTTCTGGCCGATGGCGCGGCCTTCCGCCAGCACGGCGCTGTGGGCCTTGAGCTTGTAGTGGTGCTCGACCTGGCCTGCAGCTTGGCTCTTCACCGTCTCCGGGCGGGCCTGCAGGATGTAGATCTTGCCGTCGACGCCGTCACGGCCCCACTCGATGTCCATTGCGCGGCCGTAGTGCTGCTCGATGATGAGGGCGTACTTCGCCAGCTCGGTCACCTCGGTGTCGTTCAGCGAGTAGCGGTTGCGTTGCTCGGGCACCGTGTCGACGGTCTTGACGAGCTTGCCGGCAGCCGCCTTTTCCTCGGGCGACGCGAACTCCATGCGAATCAGCTTGGAGCCGAGGTTGCGGCGGATGATGGCCAGCTTGCCGGCCTTCAGCGCCGGCTTGTGCACGTAGAACTCGTCCGGGTTCACCGCGCCCTGCACCACCGTCTCGCCCAGGCCGTAGCTGGACGTGATGAAGACGACTTCCTGGAAGCCGCTCTCGGTGTCGATGGTGAACATGACACCGGCCGAGCCGAGGTCGCTGCGCACCATGCGCTGGACGCCAGCGGACAGTGCCACGTCGTTGTGGGCAAAGCCTTTGTGCACGCGGTAGCTGATGGCGCGGTCGTTGTAGAGCGACGCGAACACCTCGCGCATCTTGTGCAGCACCTCGTCGATGCCGACGACGTTCAGGAAGGTTTCCTGTTGGCCGGCGAAGGAGGCGTCGGGCAGGTCTTCGGCCGTGGCGGACGAGCGCACGGCAAAGGACACGCCGGGGTTGTCGGCCGTCAGCTGCGCGAAGGACGCACGCAC
>NZ_JBFUMO010000898.1:0-1637 GCF_054049355.1 Roseateles sp. P5_E11
CAGCGACGCGCCGCCGGCCGCCGAGTTTGGCTACAGCTTCGACCGCCTGGCCGATGTCGTCGAGGGGTTCTGCGAGGCGCTGGGCCTGGACCGCTTCGTCGCCTACCTGTTCGACTTCGGCGCGCCCATCGGCCTGCGCATTGCCGAGCGCCACCCAGAATGGATTGCCGGTCTCGTCATCCAGAACGGCAATGCCTACGAGGAGGGATTGAGCGCGATGGCACGTGACATGGTTGCGCTGCAGCCCGRCCGGCCAGGTGCCGTGGAAGCCGTCACGGGCATCCTGACGGCCGAGGTCACGCGCATGCAATACGAGGGCGGCACCCGCGAGCCGGCGCGTATCGCCCCCGAGGGCTGGCTGCTGGACCAGCATTTCCTGGACCTGCCCGGCCGCAAGGCCATCCAGGTGGACCTGGCGCTGGACTACCACCGCAACGTGGCGCGCTACCCGGCTTGGCAGGCCTGGCTGCGCGAACATCGGCCGCCGGCGCTGATCGTCTGGGGTCGCAACGACGCCTTCTTCCCGGCGGCGGGCGCCGAGGCCTATCTGCGCGACCTGCCCGAGGCCGAGCTGCATCTGCTCGACACGGGGCACTTCGCTTTGGAGGAAGAGGTCGATTTCATCGCGGCGCGCATGGCCGTCTTCATCGACGGGCTTACGCCTCAGCCAGCAGCTGCTCGATGAGGCCGTGCAGGGCGGCGAAGTCGGGTTCGCCGACAAAGCGCTTGACGATCTCGCCGCGCTTGTTGATGAGGAAGGTGGTCGGCGTCATCTGCACCGAGCCAAAGGCCTGGGCGACGCTGCCGGTGTTGTCGATGGCCACGCCAAAGGGCAGCTTGCGCGTCTCGGCGTACTTGGCGACGAAGGCCGGCGGGTCGTAGCTCATGGCCACGGCGACAGTGTCCAGGCCGCGGGCCTTGAACTTGTCGTGGGTGGCGACGATCTGCGGCATTTCCTTCACGCAGGTCGCGCAGCTGGTGGCCCAGAAGTTGACCAGCATGACCTTGCCGGTCCAGTCCCGCGAACTGGCCTTCTGGCCGTTCAGCAGCACATAGTCGACGGCGGGTGCCTGCTCGCGGGCACAGCCCGTCAGCGCGGCGGCGCAGATCAGGGCAGAGGCAAGGGCACGGCGGGTCAGCATGCCCGGATTCTAGAGAAGCCGCTAAACCCTTTTGGCCAGCTCGAACATCAGCAGCGAGGGCAGGGCGTCGGGCAGGTGGCGGCGCGAGATGCGGGCCACGCCGTCACCGGTGGCGGTGGACAGCTGGGTGCGGTGCTCGCCATCGAACATCTCGACGAAGGCGAAGTCCGGCGCGTCGCGCATGACGCCGGCGATCAGCTGCAGCAGCGGCTCGCTCATCTGTGCCGCGTCGAACAGCATGGCATGGGGCAGGCCTTCCCGGCAGAACTGCTCGGCCTCGGCCACGCTGCCGACCACATCCACCAGCATGCCCATGTGGCGCACGGCGGCCTGGGCCTCGGTGCGCATGTCGCGGTGCGCCGACACGATCAGCAGCTGGCAGCCCGCCAGCGGCCGCGAATTGCCGCCCATGCGTTCGGCCTCGGCTTCCAACCGGGCATTGGTGCTGTCCGGCGGCGGCGCTTCGTCCGGCGCGAGCTGGTTGAACTCCAGCGT
>NZ_JBFUMO010000899.1:0-1634 GCF_054049355.1 Roseateles sp. P5_E11
ATGTAGGCCACAACGGCCTCGGGGTATTTGTCGGCGAATTCCTTGCGCACGACGACGCCGTGGAAGGTCGGCACCTTGGTCTGTGCGCCGTCGAAGATCTTGCGGGCGAAGCCGCGCTGCGGCAGCAGGTCGGCGAAGGGCACGAAGTCGCCGTGGGCGTCGATCTTCTTTTCCTGCAGATTGGTGGTGCCCACCTCGGGGCTCTGGCTGACGAGGTTCCAGTAGTCCGCCGGCCAGCCGCGCTCCTGCATGGCCTGCAGCATCATGCCGTGTGCTGCCGAGCCGAACGGCACCGACACCGTCTTGCCCTTGAGGTCGGCCAGCTCGTAGTAGGGGCTGTCCTTGTGCACCACGACGCCGTTGCCCGAGCCGAAGGCGTTGTAGGCGATGACGGCGACGAGCTGGGTCTCGTTGCCCTTGTTGAGCTGCCCGGTGGCGCCGTTCACCAGCAGCGGGTAGTCGCCCATCATGCCGATCTGCAGCTTGCCGGCGACCATGCCGTTGGTGATGGGCGGGCCGGAAGTGAAGTTCTGCCAGTCGAGCTTCCACTCGATGTTGGCGTACTTGCCCGTCTTGGGCAGGTGCTTCTCCAGCAGCTTCAGCTCCTTGAGCACCACGCCACCGGTGACGGTGTTGGTGGTGGTGTTCTGCGTGCCGATGCCGATGGTCACCACCTCCTTGGCGGCGTGGGCCTGCGGGGCCAGGAAGGCCGCGCAGAGCGCGAGGCACTTCGCGAGGGTGGCGGAAACATGCGAGAGCTGGGGCAACTTCATCTCAATCTCCTGGCAGTCGGGTAGGTTCAGAAGCAGCGGCGCAAGATCGGTGCCTGCGCCGCGCCGGGTCTCAGGCGGGCGCGGCGGTCTCCGTCAGCAGGGCGCGCTTGTGCGTCTGGTTGGCCCAGTGCTCGGCATCGGGCAGCGGTTCCTGTGCGGCAGTGATGAGCGGCCATTGCGCGGCCAGGCGCCGGTTCAGTTCGGCGTATTCGCGCTGTTCGGGGGGCAGGTCCTTCTCGTCGAAGATGGCCTCGACCGGACACTCCGGTACGCAGACGCCGCAGTCGATGCAGGCGCTGGGGTCGATGACGAGAAAGTCAGGGCCTTCGTGGAAGCACTCCACGGGGCAGGCGGCGACGCAGTCGGTGTACTTGCAGCGGATGCAAGCCTCGGTGACGACGAAGGTCATGCCGCACCTCCATTCATTTGAATCGTTGTGAGGGCCAGCTTGGACAGTTTGCGCACGTCCGGGTCGGGATCGCGCAGCGTGCGTTCCAGCGGCGTGATGGCGCGCGGGTCGCCGATCTCGCCCAGCGCGATGACGGCTTCCTTGCGCAGGTTGCTGACCGGATGGATCAGCGCCTCCACCAGCGCCATCACGCCGTCGCGCGCCTTCAGCTTGCCCAAGGACCGAGCGGCCTTCACCCGCACCTGCCAGTACTCGTCGTCCATGGCGCGCACGAGGTTGGGCACGCCCAGCGCCGAGCCGGTCTTGGCGAAGGTCGTGGCAGCTTCCTCGCGCACTTGCCACACCGGGTCGGCCAGCGCGCGGCTGAGAGCCGGGTGCACGCTGACCTCGGCATCGTTGGCAAAGCTCAGCGCACCGACAGCGACGCGGCGGACTTCGGCATCTGTGTCGTG
>NZ_JBFUMO010000900.1:0-1631 GCF_054049355.1 Roseateles sp. P5_E11
GAGGTCAAGCCCACGAGCGCCGCGGCCGAGTGGTTTCGTAAAAATGCCGTACTGCCGTACAATTGCACGGCAGTACGGCATTTGCCGGAAAGGAGATGAAATGGCTAGATCGGAACGACTTGAGCTGCGCCTGGACGAGGACCTGGCCAGCCGCATTGATGAATGGATGGAGCAGACCGGCAGCGCCAGCTCCCGCTCGGACGCGGTGCGCCAACTGGTCGACATTGGCTTGGGCACCATGACCGGCAAGGCCATTCACCTCACGGACGGCGACAAGCTGAACTTCATGATGCTGCGCGACATCATGAAAGCCCTCAAGGTAAAGGACGCGGAGACCGACGCCGACTTCGTCGCGGAGAGCATCTATGGCGGTCACTACTGGGCGCCGACGTGGGAGATGAACGGCTTGTTCCACAAACACGCCGACCGCCCCGCAGACGTCACCCTGGTCGTGGACACGCTGGATGCCTGGGACTTCATCGAAGGCGCCGTCGAGAAGCTGTCGGAAGCTGACATCGAGAAGCTGAAGGCGGCCAACTACGGCTACTTGCCGAAGTTCGCCGGCTTCGACGGCAACAACGAGGCCACGCTGACGAGCATCGCGCGCTTCGTCGTCGAGAAGATGGATCGCTTCTCCCGCTTCAAGGGGCGCGACTTCAACTCCCATGCACCCACGGCGGAGCGCTATCGCCGCATGGCCGCGGCCTTCGAGCCTATGCGCGTCAGCCTGGGATTCGGCCGCGAGCTGAACGTGGACCAGATCATCGAGCTGGTCAAGCGCACCTGACGCGGCAGCTGCAGCGGCAGCGCCTCCCTGGCCCTGCCACTGGCCCCCCACAGTGCAGTATTTTCAAGCCGCTGGTGTGGCTGGTCGGGCTGGAGCTTCCCGCCGTGCCGTGCGATAACCGCCCCATCGAACCCGACGGGATGCCAACTCGATGTGCTACTCCGCCCAGATCCGCGCCGACTACAGGGACTACGTCCGCATGTTCGGCGCCAGCCTCAGCATCAAGGACTTCGTCAAAGTCTTCTACGGGCGGCAGGAGGCCAAGTTGAAGATCCCCAAGGCCATGGAGGCGGCCTTCGAGCACGCAGCCAATACGCCCGACGAGATGGAGATCAAGAGCCTGATCGAGGCCTACAAGGCCGACAGGACGATGGCTCTGGAGAAGGAGCTGTTCGCTCAGCGCAAGCGCCTTGCCGATGCTGAGCGCGCCCTGCAGATCAAGCCGACGAAGGCGGCGCGGGAGAGCGAGCGCATCGCCACGTCGAAGATTTCCAAGTTCATGCTGGACCTGAACGACCTGCGCCGGACCGAACTGCTGGACCGCGACTCACGTATTTTTAGTGGTGGCTATGCGCCGCTGATGGTGATGCGCGATGGTCAGCGCGTCGTCGTGCCGATGCGATATCACTGCCGGCCTGCCGGCCTTCCGGTCTCATTCGACAAGGATTTTCCTGGAGCCTACAACGCACGCCGCGACAGCCTGGAGGGGTTCTGGCGCAAGCAGTTCGGCTACACGCATGGTGTCCTGCTGGTGGACCAGTTCTACGAGAACGTGAAGCGCCATGACATGGAGCATCGCCCCCTGGCCCCGGATGAGAAGCCGGAAAACGTCGTGCTGGAGTTC
>NZ_JBFUMO010000901.1:0-1630 GCF_054049355.1 Roseateles sp. P5_E11
GCTCTCAAAAGTCGTGGCAGGCCATCGGCCAGAGCGTCTACGACTTCTTCGGATTCCTGCAGGCGCACGAGCTCGCTTGGGATGATGTTGATCGGGGCGAGCGCAAGTCGCTTGTCGCTGCCTACCGAGACTACTGCAGAGAGCATGCCGGGCTCGCGCCGGCAACGATTCGACAGCGCCTGGTCTATGTCTGCGAGTTCTATGAGTTCGCCCAGCGCCAGTCCTGGATCTCGAAGCTCCCGTTCGACTATGAGATCCGGCGCATCGACCGAAGCCAAGGCTTCCTTGCCCACGCCGATGCGTCCGGTGGCGCCGTTTCCGTTCGGGACGTTATGCCGCGCCACGGCAAGACTCTCCCGAAATTCTTGACCAAGGATCAGGTCCAGGCGTTGCTCACCGTCGCGACCAACGTCCATCATCGGATCCTGATCCGCCTGGCATTGGGCACTGGCCTAAGGCGCGAAGAGCTGGCGACGTTCCCGTTGAGCTACGTCTTCGATCCGGACCGAGCCGGCAGCCGTGTGCGCAACGTCAAGGTTCACCTGGACCCGCATGACGGGTCCGGCATGAGGACAAAGGGGAGCAAGCCTCGCGACATCTACATGCCCCGTGGCTTGATGAATGACCTGCACTACTACGCTAGGCACTACCGCGGCGAACGAGCCCACGGTGCTGACCGCAAGCAGCTGTTCCTTAACCAGTCGGGTCAGCCGTACGCCGCAGACGGAAAAGGCCTGGAGCGCATCGTCCGCGAACTCGGCCGAGAGGCCGGCATGACAGCCTGGCCGCACCTTCTGAGGCACACCTACGCGACCCACACCCTCATCGCTTTACAGCGTCAGGGCGACCGCAACCGGGTGGAGCCGTTGGTCTTCCTGCAACGGCAGCTCGGGCATACCTCAATCCAAACCACGATGGTCTATCTCCACCTGGTCAACGAGATGGCCGACGACGCCGTGCTCGCGTACGACGATGAATTGAACGAGTGGATCAACGGCGATGCCGTCCCCGCCTGAACAGCCTGGCCCATGCCCAAGACGAAGAAATTCATCAAGACCGATATCTCCATCCCCGGCGTTGAGCACGAGCCCGACGCTGCTGGCCACGCCGTCGTTCGGGCCGACGTGATCCCGCCACCCATGGCATCCGTGCCGTTCCCGCCAAACCCAGCAGGCTGGAAGGCCTTCGACTTCGGGCCTTGGTATGGCCTCGGCATTGACGCTGTCACCTACGCCTGCCAGCGCCAGATCGAGCGGTTCCTGCGCAAGCAGGACACCCAGGTCGAGCCGCGCACGGTCGCGAGCTACTGCGAGGGTCTGAAGAAGTTCCTGGACCATCTCGCTGTGTTGCGCGTTGCTCTCAAGCGTGATTTGGCGCTGGCCGATGTCGGACGCCCGATGATCGACTCCTACCTCGCCTCGCTGCGAGACCTCGAGCTGAGCACGTCTTCTCAGAAGACCTACTACGCCCACACCAAACCAGTGCTGCTGGCCCTGGGCCGCCGACGGCTCATCAACCTGGTCGCAACCGGCGATGAAGCGACGTTCCCGGCGAATCCGTTCCCGGGCGTCACCCACAAATACAAAGGGGAGGCGCCGCTGTCGCTTGCCGAGCGGAAGGCCTTCACGAC
>NZ_JBFUMO010000902.1:0-1625 GCF_054049355.1 Roseateles sp. P5_E11
GCGTGGTTGTCGTCGGCAGCGCGTGATACATGGTGACGCGCAGGCCTGAGGGCGACGGCTTCATGAAACCGCTGGCCACGTAGGCATCATGCAGGATGCGGAAGCAGTCCTCGAGCTCCTCGCGGGTCTCGGCGACCTTGAGCTCCAGCCTTGGATCCGGCGCCGGGTCGCAGTCGATCATGCCGCGATAGATGGCATGCCGTGTGTCGCGCGGCAGTCGGCCGAAGCCCCGCCGCATCAACTGGTGCAAGCGTTTTCTGAAGCTGGCTTGTTTGATCTTCATGACGCTGCCCGGTCGATCCGAGGGTTAGTTGAGCAACAGATTACAGCTCCGCCAGCAACTTCTGCACATCCGCAGTCCTGGCAAAACTCTTGCCCAGTTCGTTCAGCTTCTGCAACTCGATCTTGGCTTCGGCCTTCTGGTTGCTCTTGATCAGGTATTCGGCGAGATGAAGGCGGTGCAAGGGCTGCTCGGGATCCAGCTGAACCGCACGCCTTTGCAGCACCAGGGCCTTGTCCACGTGACCCGCACCCGCCTGGATTTCCGCCGCAGTGTCGGTGAGGGAAGGTGAATTCGGCGCCAGGCTGAGCGCCTTCTCGATCATTTCCAGTGCGCCGGGCCGGCCAGCACGATGCAGCAACCAGGCCAGATTGTTCAGCGCCACCGCATTGTTGGGCCGCACGGCAATCACCCTTCGGAAATGCCGTTCTGCCCGGTCGAACTCACCGCGTGCCAGCGCCTGGTCGCCCAGCAGGTAGTCGAGCGCCGGCGAATCCGGGTACTTGGTCAGCCAGTCGGCAGCCAGCTTGTCGGCCTCCGCCTGCGATCCCGCGCTGGCCTGTGTCAGATAAAGCTTGATGACCGTCTCTTCCAGCGGACGCTTGGACAGGCTGGTACGGAATGCCACCACCGCCGCCGGCCAGTTGCGCTTCGCGGCCTGCACATCGCCTTCAAAAGACCAGCCCTGCGGCTCGTTGGGCGCCTGGGCCTGCACGGACTTGGCGATGGCGAGGGCCTCATCCATCTTGCCGGCGCGCCCCAGCAGCGTGATCAGCCGCATCTGCGCTTGCAGATGGTCGGGCTTGATGGCCAGCACCTTGCGCAGCTGGCTCATCGCCGCTGGCGCATCCTTGCGCGCGTCGTACAGGTCGACCATACGCATCATGGGCAGCACCGAGTTCGGCTGCAGCGTCGTCATCTTGTTGAACGCCTGGGCGGCCTGATTCAGGTTGCCGACTGCCATCTCGGCCAGGCCCACCGCCTCGTACACCTTGGGGCTGTCGGTGAAACGGCTGGCGGTCTCATTGGCGATCTGGCTCGCCAGCTTGTTCTCTCCAATTTCCATCAGATAAGAGACCAGCGCGAGGCGGGGCAACTGATGGTCCGGGAAGCGCCTGATGGCAGCGTCCAGCTGGCTGCGGATGTCTTCCGCGCGTGCGCCAGCCCGGGTCTTCGCCGAGATCAGTGCGACGGTGCCGTCAATTGACTGCGGATCTGCCGCGACGACCTTTTCGAAGCGGCCGACCGCGGCTGCCGGCTTGCCATCCTCGTAGTCCATGGCCGCCAGCACGGTGGCGGCAGCCATATAGGACGGCAGGCGCCGCAAAGCCTCTTCGTAATGTGC
>NZ_JBFUMO010000903.1:0-1620 GCF_054049355.1 Roseateles sp. P5_E11
GCCCAGTGCAGCAGGCGATGGGCGTCGCGCGTGTTGTAGATGCGGCCGCGCGCCTCCATGCGGAACTCGAAGCCCAGCGCCGCACCGCGCTCACGGATCGCCTGGCGCGTGCCGGCCAGCGCCGCCGGGCTGGCACCGTATTTTTCGGCCAGATSCTCCTCGATGTCCTGGCCCTCGGGCTTCATGCCGGGGTTGAGCTCGAAGGGGTGGAAGTGCAGGTCCAGTTCCAGCCCGGGGATGCGGGCCGCCGCCGCTTCCAGCGAATACAGGCCGATGGCACACCAAGGGCAGACGATGTCGGAAATGAAGTCGATACGCATGGGTGCCATTTTCGCGGGCATCGAGATGCCCCTCAGGTTTGCAGGCTTGACCGAGGTGTGACCGGCTTTTGCGCTAGCGTTGCCGGGTTTGCATCCTGGAACGCCTGCATGACCGATCCGACAACGACCGACTACATCCCGCCCCAGGTCTGGACCTGGGACAAGGCCAGCGGCGGCCAGTTCGCCAGCATCAATCGCCCCATCGCCGGCGCCACCCATGACAAGGCGCTGCCCGTTGGCCGCCATCCGCTGCAGCTGTATTCCCTGGGCACGCCCAATGGCGTCAAGGTCACCGTGATGCTGGAGGAACTGCTGGCGCTGGGCCACACCGGCGCCGAGTACGACGCCTGGCTGGTGCGCATCAACGAGGGCGAACAGTTCGGCAGCGGCTTTGTCGAGGCCAATCCCAATTCCAAGATTCCGGCCCTGGTGGACCACAGCGGGCCAGAACCGGTGCGGGTGTTCGAGTCGGGCGCCATCCTTGTCTACCTGTCGGAAAAGTTCGGTGGCGCCTTCTTGCCCGAAAGTGGCGCGGCGCGCGCCGAGGCGCTGAGCTGGCTGTTCTGGCAGATGGGCAGCGCGCCCTTCCTGGGCGGTGGCTTCGGGCACTTCTACGCCTATGCGCCCACCAAGCAGGAGTACCCCATCGACCGCTATGCCATGGAGGTCAAGCGCCAGCTCGATGTGCTGAACCGCCGGCTGGCTGAAGCGCCCTATCTGGCGGGCGAGTCCTACAGCATTGCCGACATGGCCATCTGGCCCTGGTATGGCGCGCTCGCCAAGGGGCAGCTCTACGGCGCCGGTGAGTTCCTGTCGGTGCAGGAGTACAGCCATGTCATCCGCTGGGCTGACGAGGTCGCCCAGCGCCCGGCCGTCAAGCGCGGCCGCAAGGTCAACCGCACCTGGGGTGAACCCGGCAGCCAGCTTCACGAGCGCCACGAAGCCAGCGACTTCGATACGAAGACGCAAGACAAGCTGGTGGCGCCATGATCACCCTCTACGACTGCGCCACCGCGCCCAGCCCGCGCCGCGCGCGCATCCTGTTGGCCGAGAAGGGGGCGCCGCACGAAACGGTGCAGGTCGACCTGCGCAATGGCGAGCAGATGGGCGAGGCGTTCCGGCGCATCAACCCGCAGTGCACGGTGCCGGCGCTGGTGACGGAGGAGGGCGTTGTGCTGACTGACAACGCCGCGATTGCGGCCTACATCGAGGCGCGTTTCCCCGAGCCGCCGCTGCTCGGCCGCAGCCCGCTCGACAAGGCCGAGATCGCGGGCTGGCAGTGGCGCGTCGAGTTCGAAGG
>NZ_JBFUMO010000904.1:0-1618 GCF_054049355.1 Roseateles sp. P5_E11
CCGAACGTCCACGCGTAGTTGGCGATGGGGCCTTCCGCATCCGTGCTCCCCGCACCGGAGAAGCTCAGGTTCGCGCCCACCTGCCCACTCGTCGGGCCGCTGATGTTGGCCACCGGCGCCTGGTTGGCCATGCCTCCCGGCGTCCAGGCCTCCACTTCGACGATGCGCGAGAAGTTGTTCATCGCACCTGCTATCAGGACTCGAATACTGGTCGTACTAACCGGTGCAAATACAAATTGCCGCCACACCTTGTCATTTCCGGTGACATTGCCGCCTTCTACAGTCACCCATCCTCCGCCATCCCAATACTGGACGTCGTACTGAGTGATTCCATATTTTGCGAAGGTCATCGCCAGCGTAGGCGCCGACGGCGATTCCTTATCATCCTGCAGTGTGAATACGTCAATTTCGCTGATCGTCTGCATGCCGTTGAAGTCGACCTGCACCCAGTCGGGATAGACACGCGACGTGGCATCGTTCCACCCCCCTCCGGCGCCCCAATTCAAACCCTTTCTATCACCGTCATTGATCGATTTAACCGGGTAATGGCCGTCATACACGCTGGAGGCAGATGCAATACCGCCATTGGCAGCCAACGCCACATTCGTGGCAATACCTGGAGGCGCTCCAACCGAAAACAAAGCGGTCTTCACAGAACTCAATCCATGATTATCCACCACCGTCAAGGCGACTTTATACGTGCCGATGTACTGGTATGTCTTGGCGACGCCGACTCCGACTCCGGTCGTGCCATCGCCGAAATCCCAAACATAAGAAGCAATGGAACCACCAGGGGCGCTGCTCAACGCAGCGGAAAACTGCGCAACCGCCCCTGCAGTTCCAACACCTGGCTGTATTTCAAAATTCGCGCTTGGCGGCGGGTAAGCCCCTTGTGAAACCACAACTTGCTGCGTAGCAGTAGATGTCGCACCCACGGAGTCGGTAACCGTCAACTGGACGGTGTAGGTTCCAGCGTTTGCATAAACCTTCCTAGCTGAAACTCCAACCGCGGTCGTGCCGTCGCCGAAGTCCCACCCATAACTTGCAATGTTGGCTTCAGCATCTGTACTCGCAGAACCGGAAAAGGTAGTGAAGATTCCGGCCTGCAAATTAACCGAGGGCACGGAAATGACCGCCACGGGGGGCGTGTTCGGCTGAAGGCAAAGCTCCCAGATGCCGAACAGCGCCGAGCCCCTGGAGTGGCCGTACACCGAGTAGCCACACCCCGTGGAAGGTGCAAACGTAGTCAGCGCAAGAGACACGTTCCCCGGGTTTGTTGTCGGCACGTGCACCTCGGTCCACAAGAGGGTTCTCGTGTCGAAAGTCCACAGATCGTCCAATGCCGAACCGGAAGGCGAAACGCCACCAAACAGAACGACAACTCCATTTTTCGAGTCGAAATACATCTGCGCGTAGCTGCGTTCGCTCGGGCCAACGGCTCCGGTTACTTCCCTCCAACTGTTGGTTGCAGGGTCGTACAGCCACGTGTCGTTTAAATAGGCATTGTTGATGCACCGCACCGACTGTCGATCAAAGCATACCCCTCCAAACAGCACGAATTGGCGACTGAAGGAGTCGTAGACAAACTGGTTCTCTATCTGGCCGCGAGGCTCAGGCG
>NZ_JBFUMO010000905.1:0-1616 GCF_054049355.1 Roseateles sp. P5_E11
GGCTGGCAGCGGCCTGGAGCTGCCGCCTTATTTGCTGACCCTGGTGCGCGTGGGCGAGGCCAGTGGACAGCTGGCGCAGGCCCTTGCCGAGGGGAGCGAGCAACTCGAAGCRCAACGCCGGGTCGCACAGGAGCTGCGCAACGCCTTGATCTATCCGTGTGTGCTGGTCTTCGCTGGCGTGCTGGCCGTGTTGATCATTTTCCTTGGGGTCATTCCAAAGTTTGCACCGCTGCTGAAGAACTCGCGTGGCCAGGTTCCGGAGCTCTCGATGTGGATCATCGAATCGGCTGTTTTCTTCAAAGCCCACCTCCTGCCGATCGGCCTCGGAGTCGGCGCAGTGGTCATGACGATCGGCGTGCTGTTGTCACGAGCGCCGGTGCGCCGGGCCATCATGGATACGTTGGCGCGTGCGCCGGTGCTCGGCCCCTGGCTGCGCGATGCCGAAGTTGGCCGTTGGGCCACGCTGACCGGCACCATGCTGCGCAACCGCGTGCCACTGCTTGAAGCACTGCGCCTGTCGCGTGGCGCCACCAGCCTGTATGAGTTCGGCGTGCTGGTGGCGTCGGCCACGCGGGCGTTGGAGAACGGACGCAGCCTGTTCGAGGCGATGAGCCACACGGTCTGGATCGCGCCGGCACGCCTGAACCTGATCAAGGTGGGTGAGCGCGCGGGCACGCTGGACGCCATGCTGATGTCGCTCGGCCAGATGCAGACCGATGCGGCGCGCGAGCGTCAGAAGGCAGCGATGGCGTTGATCGAGCCCGTTGCCATCCTCCTCATCGGCGCGGTCATCGGCGTGCTGATGATCTCGGTGATGATGGCCATCACGTCAATGAACACTGGTGCTGTCTGATTTTTCGCTGAAGCGGCTCAGATCGCCCGGAGGCTGCGACGCCAGCCATTGCGACAGAGCAACCGGCGTCGTCACGCGGCCGTCCAGCAACGCCGGCACCAATGAGCGAATGACTGTTGTGCTGAAAGGCGCTGCGTATCGCAGCCCTGACCCGGTCGGCGCGCCAGCGAACCAGACAACAAARGGTACATGCTGGTCGTCGCTCTTGCCCGCTTTGCCCCGGCCCGGGCCGAGCTGGCGTTCGTAGATCGGGCCCCAGAGTTCCTTCTCGCGCAGCCAATGATCCGACGTCAGTACCAACGTGGTGGGCGTGCCGGTGGCGTCAATACTGCTGCGCAGGTCGGCGATCAGACTGGGTATCAGATCGAGGTTGGCACGGTAGTCGGCGCCCAGACCGCGAGTGGCACTCGAAGCCGGCAGAACCATCGGTGGATGCGGCACATTGAGGTGCAGCCAGACCAGCTCGCTGTCGGCTTGGGCCGTGGCACTCAGCGCCGCAGCGCGCAGCCGTTCGAAGCTGCTGCGCCATTGCCGCATGAAGTCCGAGTAGGCGGAGTCGAAGTCGTTGCCCGACCGCACGGCGCGCGCTAGCGCCGCTGCCCAGCCTGGAAAGAATTGCACCGGTTCGGCAAAGCAATGGCGCGCCTGTGCGAACAGCCGGCAGTAGTCGTGGAAGAAGCCCACCACGGACGTGCTGTGGCCGTTCTGGGCCAGCGCACTGATGAGAGTCGGCGTGGTGGCATCGAAGCGCTCCCCGTCCTTG
>NZ_JBFUMO010000906.1:0-1615 GCF_054049355.1 Roseateles sp. P5_E11
GAAGGCGCCCTGCGGACTTCTGCCTTAACACCTCCTCGTAGGTGTCCGTCGTGTAGTAGTCAGTGACGGCAAGCGCCTCGACTGCCGGAGTGCATGCCTCAAGTGCAGCGAGGTAAGTGTTCCAAGGGTCTGGGCCGCGGAACTGATTGTTGAGCACAGTTCCCGGACCATGGACATGTGGCTCCCAGCGATGCCATTCAGATCCACGAGTGATCATTAGCCCTCCCTTCATTCAGCGTTTGATGCTGTATGAGGCAATTCTCCAGGGCAATCCGGAACCTAGAGCTATCGACAGTCTCGACCAACAAGAAATATCGGGTCGTGATCCCGGGCGCTCTATTCTTGCGCCGAAGCGTAGAAGTGCTCGGCCACGCCGGGCGCCGATTCCACCAGCGCAACCAGATGTGAGGCGCTGCTGTGAAGTGGCCGTGCGAGCTTCATCAGGGTCGTCAACGAGGGCTGGCGCTCTCCGCGCTCAAGCATGCTGATGAAGTTCCGCTCAACGCCGGCTTCAAAGCCAAGCTGTTCTTGCGTCAAGCCGGCCTGCTTGCGCAACCGGCGCAAGACTTGTCCGAACGTGATCGCAAGGTCCAATATTCACTCCAACTATCGTTGGAGAAATTGGGCCGTTAGCCGAACAATCTGTCCGCCAACTATGGTTGGAATCGCACTGACGCTTAGCCTGTCCGGCTTCGCATTTGCGTGTGGCAGCCGTTAGGGCTTGGCGCCCGAGGCTTCTAGTGCCTCCAGCGTGGCTTCCACTAGCGCAACTAGGTGAGAAGCCGTGGTGTTCAGAGGCCGGGCAAGCCGCACCATGGTAGTCAGCGTCGGCTGGCGTTTGCCACGCTCAAGCAAGCTGACGAAATTCCGTTCCAGATCAGCCTCGAAGCCGAGCTTCTCCTGCGTCAGTCCGGCCTGCTTGCGCAGCTTGCGCAAGACATGTCCGAATGTGATCGCAAGGTCCAAAAATTTCTCCAACTATCGTTGGAGAAATTGGGCCGGTCCGATATCATTCTGTCCGCCAACTATGGTTGGAATTTTTTGTCGATGGCCGCTTCGTTCAAGCGGCGCACCAACAGATTTGAGAGTAGCCCGATGGAGAACCGCGACGTCAGTGGACCAGCTGCACGCTGGCTACAGCGGCCGCTCTGCCGTCGATATCTGACCGCCGTCTTTAGCAGCGCGCCTACGCGGCTCACGGGCGCTGCCAGAAGCCAAGTCGTCCATTGGGCTCTTGGACAGTTGATCACTGGTGAAATCGACGTCCTTGGCGCATGGAACAACTCAGCAGGTCAGGGCGCGAACTCCGCCGAGGTGGCCAGATCGCTGCACGCTCGTGGCGTCGAATTTGTTAGTTTCTTGCTTGGGAACGTGCCGCAGGAGCATCCTGCTGCCTGCTTCCCACGGGCCAAACCGATCGTGTCTTTTGAGCAGGTGCTTGCCGTGGCTGCGGCACAGGTGCCGCTTCGCCGTAGGCCTGGCCTTTTGCGCGAGCTCCGCGCTCTAGTCGAGGCTGACTCTCGCGAAGAAGCGCTGGCCGAGCTGGCGAGGTTCCGACGAACCGGTCTAGGTGAAAGTTACCCTGTAGTCATCCAGTTATGGGACAAGGCCCTGG
>NZ_JBFUMO010000907.1:0-1614 GCF_054049355.1 Roseateles sp. P5_E11
GAGCCTGGGCAGCCTTGATGCGCTCAAGGCCCAGGCCTCGCGCGACCCCAAGGCGAGCATCCGTGAGACGGCCAAGCAGTTCGAGTCGCTCTTCATGCAGGAAGTCATGAAGAGCATGCGCGCGTCCACCCTGTCCAGCGGCATGCTGGACAACAACGCGACCCAGCTCGGCACCGAAATGCTGGACACGCAGTTCGCCGGCAAGATGAGCGGCCTCCCCGGCGGCCTGTCGGAGGCGATCCAGAAGCAGCTGCAGCGCCAGATGGGCATCCAGGACCTGTCGCCCGAGAACATCAAGAAGAACAGCCAGACGACGCTGGCCCAGGCTCTGCCGGCACTGGCCACCAAGGGCATTCCCAACCACGTGCAGGGCTTCATCCAAAAGCACGATGCCGCGGCCCGCGCCGCGTCAACCGCCACCGGCATCCCGGCCAGCTTCATGGTGGCCCAGGCCGCCCACGAGAGCGGCTGGGGCAAGCGCGAGATCACCGGCGCCGACGGCACGCCTTCGCACAACGTCTTTGGCATCAAGGCCACGCCGGGCTGGAAGGGCAAGACCGTCGACGTGAGGACCACCGAGGTCATCAACGGCCAGGCCGTCAAGGTGACGGCCAAGTTTCGCGCCTACGGTAGCTACGACGAGGCTTTCAAGGACTACGCCAAGCTGATCAGCGGCAACGACCGTTATGCCAAGGTCGTCGCCCAGGCCCAGAACGGCAATGCCGCCGGCTTTGCCCGCGGCCTGCAGCAAGCGGGTTACGCCACCGACCCGGCCTATGCCGAGAAGCTGGCGAAGACCATCCAAACCACCCAGCGCGTGCAAAGCACGCTCATGGCTTGATATGACGCCCCTCGCCCAAGAAGAATCTTGGTCGGTCCCCCGCGGGGACGGCGATGCTTGCCGGTTCGACCGGCAAGCACATCGCCAGCGCGGGCCGGCTAGGGAGCGGCCCGGCGCTCGGCCCGCAAATCTGATGCACCGCAACTGCCGCGTGCGCGGAACGGAGAACTGAAATGGCCGGCTTGCTCACTCTCGGCGCCCGCGCGATGTTCGCCAACCAGGCGGCGTTGCAGACCATCGGCCAGAACATTGCCAACGCCAACACGCCGGGCTATTCGCGCCAGTCCGTGGTGCTGACAACCTCGGCCGGCCAATACACCGGTGCCGGCTTCTTCGGCAAGGGCGTGGACGTGCAGACCGTCGTGCGTTCGCACAACGAGTTCCTGACCAAGGAGGCCGCTTCCTCCAAGGCCACCGCCATGGCCGATTCCACCCGTGCCGAGCAACTGGCGCGCATGGAGAAGATCTTCCCGCCCGGCACCGAGGGCCTGGGCTATGCCGCCAGCCAGTTCCTGAACGCCATGGTCGACGTGACCAGCCGCCCCAACGACCCGTCGGCGCGCCAGGTCGCCCTGGGCCGGGCCAACGAGCTGGCCGTGCGCTTCTCCAACGCCGGCCAGCAGGTCACCGATCTGCAGGCCGGCGTCGTCAGCGACCTCAAGGCCAACGTCGTCGTCGTCAATCAGCTCGCGCAGCAGATCGCCAACATCAACGACCAGATTTCCAAGACCCGCGGCAGCGGCCACACACCCAACGACCTGATGGACCAGCGC
>NZ_JBFUMO010000908.1:0-1614 GCF_054049355.1 Roseateles sp. P5_E11
GGCCATCGGTGATGCTGCTCATCATGGCCCGCAAGCGGCGGTCGGCCACGTGGAAGGCCTCGGTCCGCTCGGTGACGCGCCGCTCCAGCGTCTCGTTGAGATCGCGCAAGCGCTCCTCGGCGCGGCGCCTCTCCTCCACCTCGGCCTGCAGGGCCAGGTTGGCGCGCTGCAGCTGGCGGGTCTTGCGGTCCAGTTCGGCAAAGACGGCCACCTTGGAACGCAGCACCGCCGGGTTCACGGGCTTGTGCAGATAGTCGACCGCGCCTGAGCCATAGCCCTGCAGGCGGTACTGGTCCTGATCGAAATATGCGGTCAGGAAGATGATGGGCAGGTGGGCATTGCGCTTGCGCTCCTTGATCATCTGCGCCAGCTCGATGCCGTTCATGTCGGGCAGCTGGATGTCCAGCACCATGACGGCGAACTCCTGGCCCATCAGCGCGAGCAGGGCCTGGTCGGCCGACAGCGCCCGCACGATGCGGTAGCCCGGGTCCGCCAGCACGCTCTCCAGCACCAGCAGGTTGGCCGGTTCGTCATCGACGATCAGGATGTTGGTCAGCTCTTCAGCGCCCGCCACCTGCTCCACGACGTCGATCGTTGTCGGCATCGTCATCACCGGTACAGCCACACGCGCATCAGCGACAGCAGCTGGGCCGTGTTGACGGGTTTGGAGATGTAGTCGCTGGCGCCCGCCTCCAGGCATTTCTCGCGGTCACCCTTCATGGCCTTGGCGGTCAGGGCCAGGATGGGCAGGTTGCGGAACTCGGCGTGGGAGCGGATCTCGCGCATGGTCTCGTAGCCATCCATGTCCGGCATCATGATGTCCATCAGCACCAGGTCGAGATCGGGCGTGTGCTGGATGATCTCGACGGCGGCCCGGCCGCTGGTGGCGGTCAGTACCTGCATCTCCTGATTCTCCAGCAGCGTCGTCAGCGCAAAGATGTTGCGGGCGTCGTCGTCCACCACCAGCACGCGTCGGCCGTGCAGCATCTCGGCGGCGCCGTGCAGCTTGTGCAGAATCTCCTGCTTGCCCTGCGGCAGCTCGGTGACGACGCGGTGCAGGAAGAGGGCCGTCTCGTCGAGCAGGCGTTCGGGGCTCTGCACATCCTTGAGCACCACGCTCTTGGCCAGCGCACGCAGCTGCTTCTGCTCGGCGCTCGTCAGATCCTTGCCGGTGAAGACGACGACCGGCACGGCCGCCAGGGAAGGGTCGGCATGCAGTTGCTCCAGCAGGCCGAAACCGCTGACGTCGGGCAAGCGCAGATCCAGCACGATGCAGTCGAAGGTCTGCTCACGCAGCATCTGCAACGCCGCCGCGCCGGTACCGACGGCCTGCAGCTCGATGTCGTCATGGCCGAGCAGCTCGATGATGGCCTGGCGCTCGATGTCGTTGTCCTCGATGACGAGCAGCCGCTTGGTGCGCGGCACCGTGAAGTCGCGAATGCGGTCCAGCGCCGCCTCCATCTCCTCGCTGGTGGATGACTTCACCACATAGGAGAAGGCGCCGTGCGCCAGGCCGTGGTTGCGGTCCTCCTCGGCGACGCTGAAGATCTGCACCGGGATGTGGCGGGTCAGCGGGTCGAGCTTGAGCTGGTTGAGCACCGTACAGCCCAGAAT
>NZ_JBFUMO010000909.1:0-1613 GCF_054049355.1 Roseateles sp. P5_E11
GGCTGGCACCGTGACCCTCGACGTCCGTTGCACCAAAGGCACCTACATCCGCACGCTGGCCGAAGACATTGGCACTGCACTCGGTTGTGGCGCTTCGCTGGCCGCACTGCGCCGCACCGGCTCCGGCAGCCTGACGCTGGACGGCAGCATCACGCTCAGCGGCCTGGAAGCCCTGCCCGAAGAACAACGCGCCGCGCTGCTGACCTCGCCCGACCGCCTGCTGGCCGAAGCCCCCGAGCTTCGTCTGCCTGCCGACGAGGCCGCACGCTTCCTGTCTGGGCTGCGCCGCCGCGTGACCGCAGCCGACGCCGAGCGCGTGCGTGTCTACGGCCCCGAACCCCGCGCCTTCCTCGGCAGCGCCCACATCTCCTCTGGCGAACTGATCGCCGACCGCCTGTTGACCCCGCCGGAGGTCCAGGCTCTGCTTTCCGCCTGACCCGGTTTTCTTCCAAGCATCACCATGACCACCCCGATCCGCAACATTGCCATCATTGCCCACGTCGACCACGGCAAAACCACCATGGTCGACCAGCTCCTGCGCCAGAGCGGTACCTTCGCCGACCACGAAAAGGTCGTCGACACCGTCATGGACAGCAACGCCATCGAACGCGAGCGTGGCATCACCATCCTGGCCAAGAACTGCGCGGTGTCGTGGGGCGGCACGCACATCAACATCGTCGACACGCCCGGACACGCGGACTTCGGCGGTGAAGTCGAGCGCGCACTGTCCATGGTCGACGGCGTCGTGCTGCTGATCGACGCCCAGGAAGGCCCGATGCCGCAGACGCGCTTCGTGACCAAGAAGGCGCTGGCACTGGGTCTCAAGCCCATCGTCGTGGTCAACAAGGTCGACAAGCCGGGCGCCAAGCCCGACGCCGTCATCAATGCCGCTTTCGACCTGTTCGACAAGCTGGGCGCCACCGACGAGCAGCTCGACTTCCCGGTCGTCTACGCCTCCGGCATCAACGGCTGGACCTCGCTGACCGAAGGCGCGCCTGGCGAGCAATGGGGCCCCGATATGTCGGCCCTGTTCGACACCGTGCTGAAGCACGTGCCCGCCCAGTCGGGTGATCCCGCTGCTCCGCTGCAGCTGCAGATCTCGGCGCTGGACTTCTCCACCTTCGTCGGCCGCATCGGCGTGGGCCGCATCAGCCAGGGCACCATCAAGACCGGCATGCAGGTCGTCGTGATGGAAGGTCCGGACGGCAAGGCTGTCAACGGCCGCATCAACCAGGTGTTGACCTTCCACGGCCTGGACCGCGTGCAGGTCACCGACGCCGGCCCGGGCAACATCGTGCTGATCAACGGCATCGAGGACATCGGCATCGGCGTGACCGTGACCGACCCGGCCAACCCGTCGCCGCTGCCCATGCTGAAGGTCGACGAGCCGACGCTGACGATGAACTTCTGCGTCAACACCAGCCCGCTGGCCGGCCGCGAAGGCAAGTTCGTCACCAGCCGCCAGATCTGGGACCGCCTGCAGAAGGAACTGCAGCACAACGTGGCCCTGCGCGTGAAGGAGACCGACGAAGACGGCATCTTCGAGGTCTGCGGCCGCGGTGAACTGCACCTGACCATCCTGCTGGAAAACATGCGCCGTGAAGGCTATGAGC
>NZ_JBFUMO010000910.1:0-1610 GCF_054049355.1 Roseateles sp. P5_E11
GTTTCGAGCTTGCCAAGTTGGCCGGTGGTCAGTGCACCGAACTGGCTGGAGCTCATCGCCGCGAACTGGGCGGTGCCCAGSGCGTTGAGGTTGTCGGTCGCGAGRTTGGCGAGCTGGGTGTTGGTCAGTGCYTGRACTTGGGCCGAGGACAGGTTGGCGAACTGGCTGCTGGAGAGGCTGTTCAGGTCGGCCGTGCCCAGCGAGTTGACCTGGGCCGTCGTCAGTGAATTGACCTGGCCGCTGCTCAAGGCACGCAGCTGGTCACTGGTGAAGGCGTCGAGCTGGTCGGAGGACAGGTTGCGCAGGGCGCCGGTGGTCAGCGACTTGATGTCGCCAGTCTCGATAGCCGCGAGCTGGGCGGTGGACAGCGTGCCGGCCTGGGCCRAATTGATGGCGGCGACCTGGGACGAAGTCAGGGCGACCATGTCACCCGTGGTCAGGCCCTTGATCTGGGCGGTGCCGAGCGAAGCAACTTGGGCCGTGCTCAGCGAGCCGACGGCGTCGCTGGCCAGGGCACCGACCTGGTCGGAAGACAGGCCGTTGAGGGCCGCGGTGGTGACGGCGCGCAGATCGGCCGTCTCGAGCTTGCCCAACTGGCCAGTGGTCAGCGCGCCGAACTGGCTGGACGACAGGGCCGCGAACTGGGCTGTGCCCAACGCGTTCAAGTTGTCGGTGGCGAGGTTGCCGAGCTGCGTGTTGGTCAGCGCCTGGGCTTGGGCCGTGGAGAGGTTGGCGAACTGGCTGCTGGTCAGGCTGTTSAGGTCGGCCGTGCCCAGCGTATTGATCTGGCTGGTTGTCAGCGAGTTGATCTGGCCGCTGCTCAGCGAACGCAATTGGTCGCTGGTGAAGCCGTCGAGCTGGTCAGACGACAGATTGCGCAGGGCGCCGGTCGTCAGCGACTTGATGTCAGCCGTCTCGATGGCGGCAATCTGGGCCGTGGAAAGGCTGCCGGCCTGGGTCGAGGTCAGCGAGGCGACCTGGGCCGAGGTCAGGGCGACCATGTCGCCCGTGGTCAGGCCCTTGATCTGGGCGGTGCCCAGCGAGGCGACTTGTGCCGTGGTCAACGAGCCAACGGCGTCGCTGGCGAGGGCGCCGACCTGGTCGGAGGACAGACCATTGAGGGCTGCCGTCGTGACGGCGCGCAGGTCGGCCGTTTCCAGCTTGCCCAGCTGGCCGGTGGTCAGCGCACCGAACTGGCTGGACGACAGGGCCGCGAATTGGGCTGTGCCCAGGGCGTTGAGGTTGTCCGTCGCCAGATTGGCAAGCTGGGTGTTGGTCAGCGCCTGGACCTGGCCCGAGGACAGATTGGAGAACTGGCTGCTGGTCAGGCTGTTCAGGTCGGCCGTGCCCAGGGTGTTGATCTGGCCGGTTGTCAGCGAATTGACCTGACCGCTGCTCAGCGCGCGCAGCTGATCGCTGGTGAAGGCATCGAGCTGGTCGGAGGACAGATTGCGCAGGGCGCCGGTCGTCAGCGACTTGATGTCAGCCGTCTCGATGGCGGCAATCTGGGCCGTGGAAAGGCTGCCGGCCTGGGTCGAGGTCAGCGAGGCGACCTGGGCCGAGGTCAGGGCGACCATGTCGCCCGTGGTCAGGCCCTTGATCTGGGCGGT
>NZ_JBFUMO010000911.1:0-1601 GCF_054049355.1 Roseateles sp. P5_E11
ACGTCGTGCTGGCGGCAGCAACAACGACCACTTGAGCCTTGTACGGGCCGGCCGAGGGGATCTGGCTAGTGCCATCAACCACGTAGCAAACCGCGGCGCCAGCCTGTGCGGTCGTGTTGATCACGAATTCGGCACCGGTGCCCGAGGRCACGGTGTTCGAATTGATCTGCGAGCCGGAACCGGTCGAGCAGTCACCATCGGAGTCCAGGTACACGCTGGTCTTCTTGGCAGCGTCATTGGCACCTGCGCGGATCGAGAAATCGCCGGTAAGAACGATCTTCGTGCCAGCAGCCACCAGGTCCGCGAAAGCAACAGCAGTGCCATCACCCTTCTTGACGGCCGTCTTGTCCACGGTCAGGGTGCCAATCTTGGCTTGGTCAATAGCAACGTAGCCACCACCCGTCTTGAACTTCTTGAACGACGTTTCCACGTCAGCCGTCGTTGTCGGCGTGGAGTCGACCGTGTATTGCAGGCCGGTGCTGAACTGGGCGGCGTCAGCAGACACGCTCGACAGCAGGGCCGTGTTGGACGCGGTCGTGCCTTGAGCGGAAGTTGCCGTTTCGTGCAGCGAGTACTTGATCTGCACAGAAGCGGTCGTGGCGGTCACGTTCAGTTCTGCAATCTTCAGCTTGACAGCAGCAGAGGCCGACAGGTCGGAACCAGCGGTGATCTGATAGACAGCGAATGCTTGACCAACGCCACCGCCCTGAACGAGCGAAGCGCCGGAAATGCCACCGCCGCCGACGTCGATGTCGGTACCGATGACCGGAGCAGCCGCCAGAGACGAAGCAGTGAACTTGGCATTGGTCAGGTCAAAGCGGATGTAGCGCGTTTGGCCAGTCGAAACGCCGAAGCCAAGCTGGTTCGTCGTGTTCAGCTTGTTCGCACCACCAGTCAGCGCTGCGTACGTCAGCTCCTTGGCATAGGTCTGAGCGCCGGTATTGGCGTCAAGATCGATGGTGGAAGTGATGGCGGCGAACGCCGAACCCCCAACCAGCGCACCGATCGCCAGAGCGGTCGCCTTCAACACATATTTTTTCATTCGGTGAACTCCACAAAGGTTATGGAAAGAGAGAGTAATGATTCGCGAATCACACGTGTACTAAATTGCACGCCGAAACATTCTAGACCACGCTTTTAAGCGCCTGTCAACGAAACGATAGCCGTGCGGGTAAACACCCTGATCGCGGTTACGCGCTTAGCTAGCCGCTCCAGCAATTCAGCGCGTCTTGAATGCTACGCGGGCCGCCTCCCATAACGAGGCCGCCGTACGGCTGCGTTGCCAACACGAGACACAGAAATGGACGCGATGCGGCTTTCGCCACAACTTCATACTGTTACTCAATGCGCATCAACGGCATCGCGTGGCCTGAGGACGAAGAGCGGCACACGGGCAGGCGCAAACGCTTGCTGGCTCGCGATGGCGACGAACGGCGGTGCATGGTCACCGACAACGACGACCAGAGGTGCAGTCTGCAGGTTCGTGAGCCCTACTTCGAGATTCGCAAGCAACACGCCGAACTGGGCTACCAATTCGCAGGCTGTGTTGGTGACGTGGTCCTCGCCACAACGTCCGATCAAATCCCCTGGCAGAGGACTGC
>NZ_JBFUMO010000912.1:0-1600 GCF_054049355.1 Roseateles sp. P5_E11
GTCCAGCCGCGCACTGCGCGCCCAGCTGCAATCCAGCCTCGGCGGCCATGGCACGCTGCGCTTTGTGGCCGGCCACTACCGCGAGCGCGACGCCGGCATGAGCGTGCCGGTGCTGCCCGATCCGGTGTCCATTCCGGTGCTGCTCCATGGCGTCACGCAAAGCAGCGACCCGCGCGTCGTCAAGAGCCAGGGCTCGAGCAACCGCGTCGAGGTCAACAYGGCGCAGGCGCTGCTGGAATTGCCTATTGGCACGAACACTCTGAGCGCGTCCCTGAGCTGGCGGCGCAGCAAGGTCGACCGGCTCTGGGACAGCGACACCACCGAGGCCGCGGTCACGAGCTCGGGCTTCCTGACCGGCAGCACCGACAAGAGCCTGGACATCCATCTGGCCTCCGACGATGGCAGCCCGTTGCAATGGCTGGTCGGCGTCACGGCCCTGCAGTTCGACCAGAGCCAGGACATCACCATCCTCACCCAGGTGCCGCTGGGTTTCCTCGTGCCGGGTGCGCCGCTGACCGTGCCCTTCCCGGGCGGCGTCGGCTTCCTGCTGGGCGGGAGCGTGCACACGCGCTCCAGCGCCGCCTACGCCGACCTGCGCTACATGCTGAATCCGCAGTGGTCGCTGCTGGCCGGCCTGCGCGTCAACCACGACAGCAAGCGTGCCGACGAATACCAGAACATCGCCGCCTTCGGTCTGGCCGGCACCGGCCACCCGAGCGACGGCTGGACCAGCACGCCGGGCAGCGTCGGCGTCGAATACAAGCCGGCCGCCGGCACGCTGGCCTATGCGCGCTGGGCGCATGGCTTCAAGTCGGGCGCGGTCAACCTCGGCGCGCTGCAGCCGAATCTCGTCAAGCCGGAGAAGGTCAGCAGCATCGAACTCGGCTTCAAGACCGAGTTCCTGGAGCGCCGCGGCGTGCTCAGCGCCGCCGTCTTCAGCAGCCGCTACAAGGACATGCAGGTCTCGCAGGTTGGCCAGGCGACGACCCTCCTGGCCAACGCGTCGGCGGCGCGCATCGATGGTGTCGAGATCGAGGCCGCGGTCAAGCCCATCGCGCCGTTGACGCTGTCGGTCGGCCTCGGCCTGATGACGCCGAAGTACACGGACTTCACCAATGTCGACCTGCGCAACGCACCGACGACGCCGGTCAATGTGCGCGGCCGGCAGCTCGCCCAGGCGTCCAAGCAGCAAGTCACCCTCGGCGCCGAATGGGCTGCCAGCCTCGGTGAGCTGCGCACCACGCTGCGCGCCGACTACAGCTGGCGCGGTCGCTTCTATTTCACCGAGTTCAACACGCCGGATGCGATGCAGGGCGCCTACGGCCTCCTGAACCTCACCGCCACGCTGCGGCCGGCTGCCGGCCCCTGGAAGCTCTGGGCCAATGTGCGCAACGTGGCCGACACGACGGCCTTCACCAGCATGAGCATCGCCTCGCCGTTGCTGGGCGCCGCCCGCCAGGTCACCTACACGCCGCCGCGCCAGTTCGCCATCGGCGCGAGCTACGACTTCTGAGGAGACCGCTATGACGCATCTGCTGGGCCACCACCAGCCCCGCTGGGAACCGCTCGCCGACGCGTTCGACGCGCTGTTCGAGCGCAG
>NZ_JBFUMO010000913.1:0-1595 GCF_054049355.1 Roseateles sp. P5_E11
GTGATGAAGTTCGAGATGTCCTTGTTGAAGAAGGTCGCCGACAGCACATTGCCCTTGCCGTAGTAGTACTCCAGGCTCAGGTCGATCTGGCTGGACTTCATGGGCTTGAGCTCGACGCTGCCGACCGTCCAGGTCTCGTTGCCGATGCGGTCGTCGTTGTAGCCGGACACCTGGATGCCGAACATGTTGGCGAAGTTCGGGCGCGTGATGGCCTGCGACGCTGCGGCGCGCAGCACCAGGTCCTTGCGCAGGTCAAAGGCGAGGTTGACGCTGGGCAGCACGTCGTTGTACTTGGACTTCTTGACGTCGAAGCCGCGGCCCCAGTTCTCGTTGCCCTCGTAGTCGCCAGCGACCAGCGGCGTGCCGTCGAACTTGTAGCCCGTGCTCTTCACGTCGGTCGAGATGTAGCGCAGGCCGAAGTTGCCACGCAGGTTGCCGGCCTCGAAGTCGAACATGCCGTACAAGGCCTGGTTCTTCTCGTTGAGCTCGCTGTAGGCCGAGCGGTCTTCGTTCCAGCCGTTGATGTTCTTCAGCGTGCCGGCCACCATGGCACCGATGTTGGGGCGCGGGATGCTCCAGCTGGCCACGTCGACCGTGCCGTCGAACAGGCTGGCCGTGGGGCTGGTGGCGATGGTGGCGGCCCAGACAGGGCGGTAGGCGCGCTTCTCGAAGGTGTGGTCAGCAAAGCGCACACCGGTCTTGAACGTGTTGATGGCGCCCCAGTTCAGGTCGAACGTGGCGTCGAACTGCGCGTACTTCTCCTGGTCCTTGTTCGGGCCTTGGGACGTCGCCCAGGTCTGCGGGCCCAGCTGCGAGGGCAGCTGAGCCGCTGTGAAGGACTGGCTGGACGTCGGGCTGATGACGATCTGGTGGCCTGTTGCGTCGATGGTGCCTTGCCAGTTCGGGCGCGCGAAACCCGCATCCCAGTTGCCGGCCTGGAAGTTGGCCGTGAGTGACGTGCCGCCCTTGGCCTTGGTCGTGCCGGCGACGAGGTCGAACTTGGCGCCGTCGAGCTTGTAGTGGCCGTCGAAGGTGATGCTGTCGGACGTCATCTGGGCGGCGCGCGCCCAGACCTGGAAGAACTGGTCGGGCAGCGGTTTGGCGGCGGTGGTCGTGCTATGCACGCACATGCCGGTGGGGTTCCAGGCCGACTTCACCTCCGTGTTGCGCTTGTCGCAGTTCGGGTCCTGGAAGATGTAGTCGCTGCTGTTGGAGCTGTCGCCCACGAGCTTGAGCTTGAGCAGGTTCAAGCCGAGGTCCAGGCCTTGCGCCGGGCGGGCTTGCAGCGTCAGGTTGATGGCGTCGCGCTTGCGGTCCTGGATGAAGGCGGTGGGCGCCACGTCGCCCGACCAGCGGTTGTCGGCCTCGACACCACGGCGGATGTAGGAACCGTCGGCATGGGCCGCGGCGGCCAGCACGCCGAAGCTCTTGGCTTCGTTCTTCCAGCTGTACAGGCCCGAGACTTCCTTCTCGGCGTCGCTGATGGTGCCCTTGCCGTACTTGACGCTGACGAAGCCGCTGTTGGCCGCCATGTCCAGCGGCTTGCGGGTCTTGACGATGACCGTGCCGCCGATGCCGCCTTCGGTCAGGTCGGC
>NZ_JBFUMO010000914.1:0-1590 GCF_054049355.1 Roseateles sp. P5_E11
CTCTTCCAGCTTCGTGCCCTGCCATCCCATCGCCGGCAAGGAGTCGGGCGGTGTCCAGCATGCCGAGGCGAATCTCTACGAAGGCCGTCAGGTCATCCTGACACCCCAGCCCTTCACCAATCCGCAATTGGTGCAGCGTGCAACCGACGTTTGGTCCGCCCTGGGCGCCACGGTGCTGAAGATGCGGCCGCACAACCATGACGCGGCCTTCGCCGCAGTCAGCCACCTGCCGCATCTGCTGGCCTTTGCCTATTTCCAGGCCATCGCCGAGCAGCCGGCCGCGCGCGACTACCTGAGCCTGGCCGGCCCAGGCTTTCGCGACTTCACCCGCATCGCCGCCGGCGAGCCGTCCGTGTGGCGCGACATCCTGCTGGCCAACAAGCACGAGGTGCTGGCCCAGTCCAAGCGTTTTCGCACCATGCTGGATCAGCTCGAAGCGCTGATCGAATCCGGTGACGCGCCGGCCCTGGAAGCCGCGCTGCGTCCCATCTCCGAAGGCCGTTCGGCCTGGGGCAATCCGCCCCCTGCCCCTCCTCCCGGCCGACCAGCCGGCAAGTGATGTTCAAGATCCCCTTTCTCGACCTGCCGCCGCTGCGCGGCGCCGCAGGCACCGTGCGCCTGCCCGGTTCCAAGAGCATTTCCAACCGCGTGCTGCTGCTGGCAGCCTTGAGCGAAGGTAAGACCGTCGTGCGCGACCTGCTGGCGTCCGACGACACGGCCGTCATGCTCGATGCGCTGCGGGCGCTCGGCTGCGGCGTCTGGAACGAAGGCGAGGCCGTCGTCATCGACGGCCTGGGTGGCCGCCTTCGCGCCAAGGACGCCAAACTCTTTCTCGGCAACGCCGGCACCGCCATGCGACCGCTGACCGCAGCGCTCGCTCTGCTGGCCGCGACGCAGGGGGCGAGCTTCGAGGTGTCCGGCGTGGCGCGCATGCATGAGCGCCCCATCGGCGATCTCGTCAACGCGCTGCGCGGCCTGGGCTGCGAGATCGACGACCTCGGCAATGCAGGCTACCCGCCGCTGCGCCTGCGCGGCCCTTCCCAGCTTGCGCTGGACACGCCGGTGCGCGTGCGCGGTGACGTGTCCAGCCAGTTCCTCACGGCCCTGCTGCTGGCCYTGCCKYTGGTGGCCGAGCGCGACATTCGCATCGAGGTCATCGGCGAGCTGATCTCCAAGCCCTATATCGAGATCACGCTGGCCCTGCTGGAGCGTTTTGGCATCGCGGTGAAGCGTGAAGGCTGGGAGGCTTTCATCATCCCGGCCGRAAGCCGCTATCGCTCGCCCGGCGAGGTCTTCGTCGAGGGCGATGCGTCCTCGGCGTCCTATTTCGTCGGCCTCGGCGCCATCGCCGCGATCGATACGCCGATCCGCATCGAAGGTGTCGGCAGCGAATCCCTGCAGGGCGATGTGCGTTTCATCGAGGCCGCTGCCGCCATGGGTGCGCAGGTCAAGACCGGGCCCAATTGGCTGGAAGTACGCCGCGGCGCCTGGCCGCTGAAGGGCATCACGCTGGACTGCAACCACATCCCCGACGCGGCGATGACGTTGACAGTGATGGCGCTTTATGCCGACGGCCCGACCACGCTGACC
>NZ_JBFUMO010000915.1:0-1590 GCF_054049355.1 Roseateles sp. P5_E11
GCTCGACATCGACCACTTCAAGCACATCAACGACCGCTGGGGCCACCCCGTCGGCGA
This sequence comes from Roseateles sp. P5_E11, assembly GCF_054049355.1. NCBI lineage: Bacteria > Pseudomonadati > Pseudomonadota > Betaproteobacteria > Burkholderiales > Sphaerotilaceae > Roseateles > Roseateles sp. P5_E11. The sequence goes on from NZ_JBFUMO010000915.1 coordinate 58, forward strand.
CGAGGTGCTGCGCCGCATGGCCGCCATCGTGTCGGCCAATCTGCGCACGAGTGACGTCATCGGTCGCTGGGGCGGCGAGGAGYTCCTCGTCGCCTGCCAGGGCCGCCATGCCGACGACGCGGTGCGGCTGGCGGAGAAGCTGCGCGATGCCGTGCAACGCGGCAACTTCGACGCCAAGGGCCGTTTCGGCATCACGGCGAGTTTCGGCGTTGCGCTGGCACCGCCCGGGGCGTCGACCCACCGCGCCTTCAAGCGGGCCGACGCGGCCCTCTACCGCGCCAAGGCCGCCGGTCGCAACCGCGTCGAACTCGACACCGCGCACGACGCCGTCACCACGCTCTGAGCGTGGCGGGCGCCGCGCACGACGCTCAGTGCACGACGCGACCGAACGAGAACTCGCCGCCTTCGACCTGCACCGGGATCACATCCTTCGGGCCGAAGCGCCCCTGGAGGATGAGCTTGGACAGCGGGTTCTCGACGCGCTGCTGGATGGCTCGCTTCAGCGGCCGGGCGCCGAAGACGGGGTCGAAGCCGACCTTGGCCAGTTCGTTCAGCGCCGCCTCGCTGATGTCCAGCTTCATCTCCATCTTTTCCAGGCGCGCCTCGAGCAGCCGCAGTTGGATGCGGGCGATGGACTTGATGTGGTCGGCGCCCAGCGCGTGGAAGATGACCGTCTCGTCGATGCGGTTCAGGAACTCGGGCYGGAAGTGGGCCTTGACCTCGCCCCACACGGCCTCGCGGATGACCTCGTCCTTCTCACCCGACAACGCCATGATGTGCTGGGAGCCGAGGTTTGATGTCATCACGATGACGGTGTTCTTGAAGTCCACCGTGCGGCCTTGGCCGTCGGTCAGGCGGCCATCATCCAGCACCTGCAGCAGCACGTTGAACACGTCCGGGTGGGCCTTCTCGACCTCGTCGAGCAGCAGCACGGAGTAGGGTTTGCGGCGCACGGCCTCGGTCAGCGTGCCGCCTTCTTCGTAGCCGACATAGCCGGGAGGCGCACCAATGAGACGGCTCACCGAATGCTTCTCCATGAATTCGCTCATGTCGATGCGCACCATGTGGTCGTCACTGTCGAACAGGAAGCCGGCCAGCGCCTTGCACAGCTCGGTCTTGCCAACGCCGGTGGGGCCGAGGAACAGGAAGCTGCCCAGCGGCCGGTTCGGATCGCTCAGGCCGGCGCGTGAGCGGCGGATGGCGTCGGACACGGCCYGGATGGCCTCGTCCTGGCCGATGACGCGATCGTGCAGCTTGGCTTCCATCTGCAGCAGCTTCTCGMGCTCGCCCTGCATCAGCTTGGAGACCGGAATGCCGGTAGAGCGCGCCACGACCTCGGCGATCTCCTCGGCACCCACCAGCGTGCGCAGCAGTTGCGGCCTGTTGGTGCCGGCCTTGCCGGCCTCCTTGGCCTGGGCCTCCTTGAGCTGCTTCTCCAGCTCGGGGAGCTTGCCGTACTGCAACTCGGCAACCTTGTTGAAGTCGCCCTTGCGCTTCCATTCCTCGATGTGCTGGCGGGCGCGATCGATCTCT
>NZ_JBFUMO010000916.1:0-1584 GCF_054049355.1 Roseateles sp. P5_E11
GCTTGATGTAGCGCGGCAGCGCGAACACCTCGGCGAGCTGACCGCCCGGCTTGACCTGGGCGATGCGCAGCTGGCGCCACAGATGCCGGCTCTGGCTGTCCACCGCCCCGAAGCCCTGGGGGGCTGAGATGCTCTGCTGCAGCACATTGGCATTGACCGCGTCCGTCTGCGCGCTGCCGACCTCGCGCACCGCGGCGGCCCAGAGCTGCACGCCGATGTAAGCCGACACCGCCGGATCACTGGCCTGGATGCCCTCGCCCTGGCTGCGCCGCAGCCGCGCCAGGAAGGCCTCGTTGGCCGGCCCGGGCTGCGACTGCAGATAGCTCCAGGCCGTGAAATGGCGGTCGAGCCGGCCGCCGTCATAGGCGGTCATCTCCGGCTCGGCGGCGCGCAGGGACATGAGCGGCAGGTCGGTCAGGCCGGCCGCCACCAGGGCATCGAAGAAGGCGCGATTGCTGCTGCCGCCAATGGTGCTGATGACGACATCGGGCTGGACGCGCAGCAGGTCGGCCAGCACGCCGCCCATGTCGGTGCCTGCCAGCGGCACATAGCGCTCGGCCAGCACCTGGCCGCCACTCAGCAGGATGAAGTCGCGCAGCATCGCGTTGACACGCCGCGGGTAGAGGCCGTCGGTGCCGATGAGGTAGACCCGCCGGCCGAAGCCATGCATGGCCCAGTCGGTGGCGGGCAGTGCGTGCTGGTTGGGCGTGGGGCCGGTGTAGATGATGTTCGGCGACTGCTCCATGCCCTCGTAAGCCAGCGGGTAGAACAGCAGATGGCGATGAGTCTCGACGACAGGCCTGACGGCCTGGCGGCAGTTGGACGACCAGCAGCCGAACAGGGCGACCGCATGTTCGGTGCTGATGAGGCGCTCGGCGGCGGCGGCAGCAACGCGCGGCTCGGAGCGCGTGTCCTCGATCCTGAGTTCGACGCGTCGGCCCAGCAGACCGCCGCCGGCATTGATTTCCTCCACCGCCAGCTTGACGGTCGCCACCAGCGGCGCCTCGCTGGCCGCCATCGGGCCGCTCAAGGCATGCAGCAGCCCGATGACGATGGGGCCCTGCGCGGCCTGCGCCGACGGCCTTTGCAACAGATAGAGCCCCAGCCCCAGTGCCAGCACCAGCAGCAGGCCGCCCAGCAACGCCAGTCGGGCGCGAATGCCTGCCAGCATCAACCCGCCGCGCGCCGCGCCTCGGGCGATATCAGCTGCAGCGTCAACCGCACCGTCGTGCCCACGCCGGGCGTGGACTCGACCTGGATCTGCCCGCCCAGTGCAAAGGTGACGAGATTGCGCACGATGTACAGGCCAGGCTCGCTGCGGTTGGGGCCGAAACGCGTCGAGAAGAAGGGGTCGAAGACGCGCCCGAGCATGCCGGGCGGGATGCCGACGCCATGGTCCTGCACGGTGACTGTGAGCTGGTCCGTGCCCAGCGGCCGCACGCGCAGGTGGACCTCGCCACCGGCCTCGCGGTAGGCATGCTTGACGGCGTTCTGGATCAGCGTGGACAACACCTTGGCCAGGGCGCCGCGAAAGCTCAGCAGGTGCAGATCGTCGCCGGCGTCCAGCTCGCAGCGCACCTGGTG
>NZ_JBFUMO010000917.1:0-1583 GCF_054049355.1 Roseateles sp. P5_E11
AGCGCATCGTCTTCCTGGTAGGGCCCGTCAACGACGCGGTCGCCAACATCGTCGTGGCCCAATTGCTGTTCCTGGAAAGCGAAAACCCCGACAAGGAGATCTCGCTCTACATCAACAGCCCGGGCGGTAGCGTGTCGGCCGGCATGTCCATCTACGACACGATGAACTTCATCAAGCCGGAGGTGTCGACRCTGTGCATGGGCATGGCGGCCAGCATGGGCGCCTTCCTGCTTGCGGCCGGCGCCAAGGGCAAGCGCTTCTCCCTGCCCAATGCCAAAGTGATGATTCACCAGCCGCTGGGCGGCGCTCAGGGGCAGGCTACGGATATTGAAATCCATGCGCGTGAAATCTTGAAGACTCGCGACACCTTGAATCGCATCCTGGCCGAGCGCACCGGCCAGACCCTGGAGAAAATCCAGTCGGACACCGAGCGCGACTATTTCATGTCCGCTGCCGAGGCTCAGAACTACGGCCTGATCGACCAGGTGCTGGAACACCGGCCCTGAGTTGTGAGGGGCCGTAACTGCCCCCCGGATTCGCGGTGAAATCGGGGCCCTTATCCCTACGAGGGCCCCGAGATCGTTTGGACTATCATCATTTCAGGCACCTGCCTGTCCACTGGCATCCCCGAGCAGACCCATGGCCGACAAAAAAGGCACCTCCAGCGAAAAAGTTTTGTACTGCTCGTTCTGTGGCAAGAGCCAGCATGAAGTCAAGAAGCTGATCGCCGGTCCGTCGGTCTTCATCTGCGACGAATGCATCGAGCTGTGCAACGACATCGTCCGTGACGAGATCCCGGCGCCGGCCCCCGCTGCCCGTGCTGGCAAGTCCGACCTGCCCGTGCCGAGCGAGATCAAGTCCAGCCTCGACCAGTACGTCATCGGCCAGGACGTCGCCAAGCGCACCCTCGCCGTGGCCGTCTACAACCATTACAAGCGCCTGCGCCACATGGCGTCGACCAAGGATTCGGTCGAGCTGTCCAAGAGCAACATCCTGCTGATCGGCCCCACGGGCTCCGGCAAGACGCTGTTGGCGCAGACGTTGGCGCGCCTCCTGAACGTGCCCTTCGTGATCGCCGATGCGACGACGCTGACCGAGGCCGGTTACGTCGGCGAGGACGTCGAGAACATCATCCAGAAGCTGTTGCAGAACTGCAATTACGACGTCGAGCGGGCGCAGCGCGGCATCGTCTACATCGACGAGATCGACAAGATCTCGCGCAAGGCCGATAACCCTTCCATCACGCGGGACGTCTCCGGCGAAGGCGTGCAGCAGGCGCTGCTCAAGCTCGTCGAAGGCACGATGGCTTCGGTGCCGCCGCAAGGTGGCCGCAAGCACCCGAACCAGGACTTCCTGCAGATCGACACGACCAACATCCTGTTCATCTGCGGCGGTGCTTTCGACGGCCTGGAGAAGGTCATCCAGAACCGCAGCGAGAAGTCCGGCATCGGCTTCGGCGCGACGGTGAAGAGCAAGAGCGAACGCCGTGTTTCTGAGGTGTTCCGCGAGTGCGAGCCCGAGGACATCATCAAGTTCGGCCTCATCCCCGAACTGGTCGGCCGCCTACCCGTGGTCGCCACACT
>NZ_JBFUMO010000918.1:0-1582 GCF_054049355.1 Roseateles sp. P5_E11
CTTCACAAGGCGCCGGCGCGTCCACCGTCTTGAAGTCCGCCGGCGAGACGATCTCCAGGTACTCCATGTCCGGCGAGTAGTCGAACAGGTAATGCACGATGCCGGGGCGCTGGTGCACGCAGTCGCCGGCCTCGACGAGCGTCACCTGGTCGCCGTACATGAACTTGGCCCAGCCCTTGGTCATCAGCACGATCTGGAACTCCGCCTCATGGCGGTGCCATCCCGTGCCCTTTTCAGGGGCCATGTTCGCCTTCACAAGGTGCGCGATGACCTTGCCCGCCGTGGCCTCGGCCACGCCCAGGTCGCGGTAGAGGAAGAAATCTCTCAGCCCGTCGGGGCGCCAGGGCGTGTCCCCGGGCTTGACATGGGAGAACTGTGTGGCGGACGCGTCGTTGGCGGCGTCCACGGGTATCGACAGATCCGACATGAGTGACCTCCTGAAGTGCTGCAGGCGGTGGAGCACACGCAATATGTGTTCCCGCAAAAGCTTGACCCAGGTCATGGGGGCGGCGGGGCGGGCCATCTAGATTGGCGGCGTGAGTGCACCCCCTCCCGGCTTGTGTGCGGCTGATGCCGACGCCCGCCTCCTCGCCCCCTTTACGACCTGGCCCGACGGCCCGGGCGGTGTGGCGCTGTCGCAGTTCCAGGTGGCGGGCATGCATTGCGCGGYCTGCTCGGGGTTGATCGAAGCGGCGCTGCTGACGCTGCCGGGCGTGCGCGGTGCCAGCGTCAATCCGGCGTCGGCCCGGCTGGCCTTGCAGTGGTTGCCTTCACAGCTCACGCTCGCCGACGTGCTGGCCGCGCTGCAGGTGGCGGGCTACCGGGCCACGCCCGACGTCGCAGCGCCTGCGCGCGAGCTGCGCCGGCAGGAAAGGCGCCAGGCCCTGTGGCGGCTCTTTGTCGCCGCCTTCCTGATGATGCAGGTCATGATGATGGCGACGCCGGCCTACGTTGCCGCCCCCGGTGAGCTCAGCGCCGACCTGGACCGCCTGCTGCGCTGGGCCAGCTGGGTGCTGACGCTGCCTGTCATGGTCTTTTCGGCCGCCCCCTTCATGGTTGGCGCCTGGCGGCAGCTCAGGGCAGGGCGGCTGGGCATGGATGTGCCGGTGGCGCTGGGCATCGCCGTCACCTTCGTGGCCAGCACCGGGGCCTTGTTCGACCCCGGCGGGCCTTTGGGCCACGAGGTCTACTTCGATTCGCTGACGATGTTCGTCGCGCTGCTGCTGCTGGCGCGCTGGTTCGAACTGGGGGCGCGGCATCGTGCGGCGGATGCGCTGGAAGCGGTCGCCGGTGCGTTGCCAACGGCGGCCGAGCGGCTGCGTGAGGACGGCAGCAGTGAACGCGTCGCGCCCGAGGCACTGCGCGTGGGTGATCGCATCCGCGTCGCGGCCGGCGAGGCCTTCGCGGCCGACGGCCGTGTGCTGTCCGGCCAGGGCTGGGCCAACGAGGCCCTGCTGACGGGCGAATCCGCGCCGGTCGCCAAGACGGTGGGCGATGCGGTCGTGGCGGGCAGCATCAACCTCGACGGCTCGCTCATCGTCAGCGTGCTGCGCGTGGGTGCAGACGCGACGGCGCAGGGCAT
>NZ_JBFUMO010000919.1:0-1580 GCF_054049355.1 Roseateles sp. P5_E11
AGCGAGGACTTGCCTGAGCCGCTTGGGCCCACGATGGCGGTGGTGCGGCCGGCCTCGACGTGAAGGGTCAGGCCGTTGACGAGCGGACGTAGCGGGTCGTACGCGAAGTGCAGGTCTTCGAACGTCACCGACGGCGCGGGTCGGGTGCGCTGTGCTGACGCCGGCCGGGTGGTGGGTTGGTCCTGCTGTGCGGCATCTTGCGGCTCGGCGAGGATGTCCAGCAGGGGGCGCGCGAAGCCGATGGCCCTTGAGAGGTCTCGGGCGGCCGAGCCGAGCAGCTCCAGCGGACGCACCATCTGCAGCATGTAGACGCTCGCAAGGACGAAGCCGCCGACGGTCATTGTTTGCCGCGCTACCGCGTCGGCGGCAAAGGCCAGGCAAAGGGCCATCGATACCGCGAAGGTCGCAGTGGCGGCCGCCGCGATCCCGAGGTTCAGACGAAGCAGTGTGGACCAGCGCGCCTCCAGGGCGGCGGTGGCCTCGTGCATGCCGCGCCGCGCTTGCTCATCAGCGCCAAAGCAGCGCAGGGTCTCTAAGTGCGTGATGCCTTCGTTGAGCCGCGCATAGACGTTGAGGCTCGCGGTCGACACCTCATGTGCGGGTTGGGTCATGCGCAGCCCGCCGGTTGTGAAGATCGCCAGGTAGGTGGCGGCGGTCGCAGCGAAGACGATGACGAGCGTTGGCTGCCCGAGGCTGATCAGGATCCAGGTCATCACCATGAGTTCAATGAGCACCGGCAGCACACTGTTGGCCATGTGCGAGAGCACGAGCTGCGAGCCGATGGCCGCAAGTTCGAGGCTGTGCAGCAACTCGCCGCCGCGGCGCTTCAGCAGGTAGCCCATCGGCAGGCGGGTGAGTTGGTCCAAGAACCGGCGAGTCAGTCTGCTTTGCAAGCGCTGGTCCATCATGCCGCTGAGCCATGGACGGATGTCCGCGACCGCGCGGCTTGCAAGGAGCGCCAGCAGATAGCCAGCTGTGTTCAGCCACACGGCGTCTCCGCTGATCGAGGTCCCAGCCGTCATCGCATCGACCAGGCGCTTGAGCATCAGCGGCGTGGCCGCAGCGAGCGCGCCGCTAACGACCACGGCGAGCAGGGTGCAGATGAGGCCTATGAAAACCTTGCGGTCGGCTTCGGCGCGCAAGAGCCGCAGTACCTGTGTCAATGCGGCGAGTCGCGACATCGATTGGCGCAGAAGCGGTCAGGATGTGATCGCCGGATCGGTGAACCGCCTAGTCCACGCTTCCAAGGCGACGTAGGTGTGGATCTCCATCACGTGTGCATCCATCGCGGATGGACGGCCTGCCAGCGCGGCTTCGAGGCGCTTGCGGTCGAGGAGGCCATGGCCGACCAGGTTGCCGTCCAGCAGCAGCTCGCGCACGAACGCGAGGTTGCGCTGGAGGACGGTGGTGATGTGTTCCTCCATGCCGCCCTTGGACCTGCGCGTTGCGATCTCACGGGGAATGTCGTTCGCGAATGCCATACGCGCCAGCGCTCGGCCACGGCCGCCATGAGTGAGGAGATGGAGCGGTGTGGCCAGGCAGAACTCGATCACCGGTTGAGACAGCAAGGGGTTCACCAG
>NZ_JBFUMO010000920.1:0-1574 GCF_054049355.1 Roseateles sp. P5_E11
CAACTTGGCCTGGCGCTTTTCGTGCCGACGAATTGGCATCAGTCCCTCTCGGACCGCCATTGGGAGGAGGACACGCCAGATCTGCGCGAGCGGATGCTGCGTGCGGGTGGCAGGGTTTCAGCGCAGGCGGTTGCCATGACGCTGAATCGCATCGTGGCCAATGGAGAGCATTGGTCGTTCAGAGCCAAAGGCAGCCCCCACGGTTTCCCCGGGTTGCTCGCTGCATCCATAGGGTGCTAGCGGCCGAGGGAATTGATGATCGCGTGGGACACACCCCGCACGTCACTCCCAGCTATACAGCGCCCAAGCATCTGAAACCTCCAAAAATCAAGGAAGCCATCGAATGGATTCTTGATGAGGTCTTGCTCGTTGTCGGAGGTGGATCGCCCTATCGCTATGAAGTTCTGGGGAGGTGGGACTTGCGGCCCTTAGCGGCAAGTCGCCAACAAAACCTGTTCTAGATTGGACGCCGAAGAGTGGGCCTGAATTGACGCTACCAATTCAATACGGTAACAGCACCCAACGGGCATCCGAAATCTGCCCATGTCGGCAGGCGGCATTGCTCATCACCGCCCGATTCGTTTGCCGCGCACTCTTGAATCCGGCTGAATATTCAGATCACCCAAAAACAAAACCCCTCACAGCCTGAGCTGGAGGGGTTTTGAGGGGTAAATAGCCTGACGATGACCTACTTTCACACGGGAATCCGCACTATCATCGGCGCTGGCTCGTTTCACTGTCCTGTTCGGGATGGGAAGGAGTGGGACCAAGTCGCTATGGTCGTCAGGCTTGACTGGTTGGTTCATTGACATGGTCAATAAACCCAATTCGTAGAGTCAGCAGAACTTGGTTTTATCCAATCTGCACGCTGCAAGTTTTATCGCTTGGCAGCGGAATCAGCTTAATTTGATTGCGTCTTCGTAGCTTCGAAGAACGACATAACTTGAACACTCACCTTGAGACGTGCTGCGCACAGACTCTCAAAGTTATAGGGTCAAGCCTCACGGGCAATTAGTACTGGTTAGCTTAACGCATTACTGCGCTTCCACACCCAGCCTATCAACGTCCTGGTCTCGAACGACCCTTCAGGGGGCTCTAGGCCCCGGCAAGACTCATCTTGAGACGAGTTTCCCGCTTAGATGCTTTCAGCGGTTATCTCTTCCGCACTTAGCTACTCGGCAATGCCACTGGCGTGACAACCGATACACCAGAGGTGCGTCCACTCCGGTCCTCTCGTACTAGGAGCAGGCTCTCTCAATCTTGCAGCGCCCACGGAAGATAGGGACCAAACTGTCTCACGACGTTTTAAACCCAGCTCACGTACCTCTTTAAATGGCGAACAGCCATACCCTTGGGACCGGCTACAGCCCCAGGATGAGAYGAGCCGACATCGAGGTGCCAAACACYSCCGTCGATATGRACTCTTGGGSRRKATCAGCCTGTTATCCCCRGRGTACCTTTTATCCGTTGAGCGAYGGCSCTTCCATACAGAACCACCGGATCACTTTGTCCTACTTTCGTACCTGCTCGACTTGTCAGTCTCGCAGTCAAGCACGCTTATGCCAATGCACTAT
>NZ_JBFUMO010000921.1:0-1570 GCF_054049355.1 Roseateles sp. P5_E11
CCTCGGGCCAGGTCGCGGCGCTGACCTCGGGCCAGGTCGCGGCGCTGAACTCCACGCAGGCAGGCAGCCTGTCTACCGCGCAACTGGCCGCGATTGAGACCGCGGACGTCAAGTCGCTGACCACGGGCGCCCTGCGCAACCTGTCCTCCGACCAACTCGACGCCTTCACCAGCGACCAGCTCCGCGCGCTGAGCAGCGGCCAGGTCAACAGCCTGACCACGAGCCAGGTCAATACCCTGGGCACGGCCGACCTGAACAGCCTGACCAGCGGCCAATTCGCCAACCTGTCCTCGGGCCAGGTCCAGGCGCTGACCAGCACGCAGCTCAGCTACCTCGCCACCGACAACCTGAACGCGCTGGGCACCAGCCAGTTCGCTTCCCTGAACTCCGGCCAGTTCGGTTCGCTGACCACCGGCCAACTCGGCAAGCTCGAGACCGCTGACCTGCGTGCCGTCACGACGGCTGCGCTCAACGGCCTGTCCTCCGACCAGGTCGGCGCCTTGGCCAGCGATGCCGTCGGCTCGCTGACCACGGCACAGGTCGGCTCGCTGGGCACCGCCCAGGTCAAGGGCCTGACCACGGACGACATGGTCGCCCTGACCTCCGCCCAGGTCGCCTCGCTGAACTCGACCCAGGCAGGCGTGCTCTCCACCGCCCAGATCGCCGCCATCGAGACGGCCGATGTCAAGGCCATCTCCACCGGCGCACTGCGCAACCTGTCCTCGGATCAACTGGATGCATTGACCAGCGACCAGCTGCGCGCCCTGTCGTCCACCCAGCTGAATGCGCTCACCACCAGCCCGCAACTAGTCAACATCTCCACGGGTGACCTGAATGTGCTGACGACGGCCCAGATGGCCAATCTGTCGACGGCTCAGATCCGTTCGCTGACGACCGACCAGCTCGGCAATCTGGCGACCGACAACCTGAACGCGCTGGGCACGGCCCAATTCGCGGCCCTGTCGTCCAGCCAGTTCGGTGCGCTGACCACCGGCCARCTCGGCAAGCTCGARACCGCTGACCTGCGYGCCGTCACSACCGYYGCRCTCAACRRCCTGTCKTCCGACCAGRTCGGCGCSYTGGCCAGYGACGCYGTCGGMTCRYTGACCACGGCMCARGTSGCCTCGCTSGGCACSGCCCAGATCAAGGGCCTGACCACCGGCGATATGGTCGCCCTGACCTCGGGCCAGRTCGCCTCRCTGAACTCCACCCAGGCSGGCGCCTTGTCSACCGCCCAGATGGCGGCCATCGAGACCGCCGACATCAAGTCGCTGACCACCGGTGCCCTGCGCAACCTGTCTTCCGATCAGCTCGACGCCTTCACCAGCGACCAGCTGCGCGCGCTCGGCAGCGGCCAGGTCAACAGCCTGACCACGAGCCAGGTCAACACGCTCGGTACGGCCGATCTGAACAGCCTGAGCAGCAGCCAGTTCTCCAATCTTTCGTCTGGCCAGGTCCAGGCACTGACCAACACCCAGCTCGCCAACCTCGCCACCGACAACTTGAACGCGTTGGGCACGGCCCAGTTCGCGGCCCTGTCGTCCAGCCAGTTCGGCGCATTGACCACCGG